>JAQGMY010000058.1 GCA_028292105.1 Ramlibacter sp. | reverse complement strand
GGCACGCCGCAGCCCATCGTCGATCGCCTGTCCGCGGAGATCGGTCGGATCATCGAAGCCCCCGACTTCAAGGAGAAAGCGCAGAAGACGGGGTACATGACGACGCCGACCACACCCGCGCAGTTCTCCTCCGTAGTGCATGCCGACATGGCGCGCTGGGAGAAGCTTTTCAAGACGGCGAAGATCGAGCCGCAGCAGTGAGGGGCGAGCCGGGCGAGCGCAGCGTGCACCTGCAGTGGCATTGCCAGCAGCGGCTCACTGCGCTGTTCCACGCGCTGGACGAGAGGGCGCATCAGCGCTTCGTGACCCTCTTCGATGATGAGGGCGTGTGGGTGCGGTCGGCTTCCACCTTGCAAGGCCGGGTGCAGATCGCGGCGAGCCTGGCGCAGCGCTCGCCGACGATGGTGAGGCGGCACCTGCTCAGCAACTTCCTGGTGCTGCGCGCGAAAGGGAACGAGATGGATGTGTCTTGCTTCCTCACCACCTACGGCGCGGACAGTGAGCATCCGATGAAGATGTCTGCGCAGGTGGAGGGACCGCTGGGCATCTTCGGCGTACAAGCGACGTTCCGGCAACGCGCAAGCGAGGTCTGGGTCACGCGGCTGGAGATGCGGCCGGAGTTCGGGATCAAGGCTCGCCCTTAGATCGGGGGCCAGCACTGGGTCGCGCCCAAAAGTGCAAGGGTCGACCTGCTGGAAATATCAGCCTCAGTTATGCGTAAGCTGCAGCGGCGCGTTGATGGAACGCGAGTGGCCGCGGTGGGGGCACGGGGAAGCGGAGGGCCGAGACGAGGAGCGGCCAATACAATGGCGTGTCTCCAACTGCCGCAGAATGCATGGCCACCGCCAGAAAGCCTCGCTCCGAACCCGGAGCGTCTGGCGCGACAACCGGGACGGCCATAGGCCTGCCGGGGGCGGCGTATCGGGCCATCCGCTCGAACATCCTGGACAACAATTAGTCGCCGGGGTTCCAGGCCACCGAGATAGAGGTGGCGAGCCGACTCAACATGAGCCGAACTCCAGTTCATGGGGCGCTGATGCGCCTCCGGCAGTGCGGCTCGTGAAAGCAGAGAGAAGCAGATAACAAGAGAACGGCTGGCCCGGAACGTCATCCTCCTCGCGAGCGGGAAGTGTGTTCAGACAAGCAGCGCCTTGATTTCGGCAGTGCTCGCGCAATGCGCGCCCCCATCCGGCCGCCATCGCTGTTAAAGGGGTAGCATCAGGGGTATCGGTTCACAGCTTCTCTGAAATGTTGTTGCGTGACCGGTGCTTAGGCGCCCGATACTGCTGCCACCTGCTCCGCCATCAACAAGGGTCTGCTGCTACAAAAAACTGTAGTCCAGACCCTTTCGTCTCCTGCGCCGGGGGATTTTTTTGCCCCTTGGATCGGCTGTTTCACTACTGCGGCACCGAAGCGTTTGTCTCCAACGCTAATCAGAAGTCGCTTCGCCTATCGCCCTTGACACTCTCGAACTACGTGCGCAACTTCGACGTGATCTGCTACCTTGTGTCAGGGGGAATCGGCGTCGGCATCGTGCCGGAGAACCGGCGGCGCGGCGCCTCGGTCGGCACCTGGTGTTCCGCAGCGTCGACCGGCGGACGAGTGGGCGCAGCTCCATTTCCTGATCTGCGTGCGAAGGCACTCCGAACTGGTGCCGCACGCTGGGCGGCCAGTGGTGTATCTGGCCGGGCAGGAGTGCGGCGCGCGCACAGGGTAGGAGTGCCGCCCAAGTCCCCTCAGATGACGAAGATGGTCTCGTTCTGGAAGTACTTCGCGTGCCAGATCGGACCCGGTCGGTGATTTCGACGATGTCCACCATGTGCATGCCAAGCCGGCCCGGGTCGCGATGGCGGGTTTCCACGCGTGGGCCTGGAGGAGGGTGCGATGCACCGCTATCCGCACGAGTTCTCGGTGGGGCAAGGCCAGCACATCTGTATTTGCCGACCAAGTGCTGACCGCCCCGCGGCAGGAATACACGCGCAGCCTCATCGATGCGTCCCCCGGACGCGACTGGGACTTCCAGCAGTTCCGATCCGTGCAGACGCCGCTCGCACCCGCTGCTGCGTAGCGAGTCGGCATCCCGCCTGAGCTCGCGCAACGCTCGCGTCAGGCGAGGGCGGTCGCCTCCACCTCGATCAGGAAGCCGTGCAGCCGCGGCACCGGCACCACCGCGCGCGCGGGGCGGGCGACGCCGCAGCACTGCGCGTAGATCGCGTTGAACGCGGGCCACTGCTCGATGACAGTCATGTACACCCGCACCTGCAGCAACTTTTCGACCGACGTGCCGGCGCTGCGCAGGCTGCACCGACGTTTGCCAGCATTGGTGATGCGGGGCCGGGAGCTCAGCCGCGGATGCCGGGCCTCTGGCCCGCACCAGCGTCAAATTCCTCGACACCATACGGGTAGAAGCGTGTTACGTCCACGTTCCGGTAGGGAAGGGCGTCCAGCCGCACCGTGCCCAGGAAGGGCTCGGGGGGTTCAACCAGGAAGATGGCGGCCGCGAAGCCGCTGTCATCGAAGCCGCGGCGGAAGTGCACGCGCGACTTGAGGGCGATCACATCGAAGTTGGCGGGCGGCAGGCCCATGTTGTCGAGCATGCTGGTTTCCATAACCTGCATCAGGTAGGAGCTCAAGACCACGACATTGCTGTTGCCAAAAGAGACGCTGATCCAGTCCGAGCGGCCGCCCGTTCCGTCCAGCGCCTCTCCTTTTCCCAGCACCTTGCCGACGATGTGCACGGCAGGTCCCGCCGATGCGTCCACCCGGCCACCGACCTCGTGGTCGAAGGCGTCGCCCGGCTGCACGTTGCGCTCGTTCAGCAGCTTGACCAGCTTGAAGTCGGTAATCGAGGCGACCAGCGCCTTGTGCACGCCGCGCGCGACGATCTCCTGCAGGATCCAGGTGGCCGCACCCGAGCGGTCGCTGTGGTCGGCCAGCACGACCGGCCGTCGGCCTGCGGCGATTTCCTCGGTGGCGAGCTTCACCCCTTCGGCCACCGTGTGGATGGCCGTCGAATTCAAAAGGGCGTGCCGGTTGCGCCAGGCGCTTTCCGCCATGTCGGTGGCCACTCGTCGCGCCAGCGTCGGATTGCCGTTGGTGATCACCTGGAAGGTCATGCCGACATCGGGCACGTCCGACCACGGAAAGCCGAAGTACACGTTCACATAGACATCGGGCTCGCGAGCCTCCCAGGTCAGGGCGCGGTTCACCAGCTCCATCCAGGGCGAGCCACCGGTCCACTGCAGCACGGTAGGGCTCAGGATCGGCACCTTCTGCGTGACGACAGCGGGCGTATAGTCGCCGCGGATCGCGCGCACCATGGCCCGCGCGGCACGCTGTCCCTGCAGGTACGTGTCATAGTGCGGGTAGTACTTGGCGCAGAAGGCCAGGTCGGCCGCCTGCAGGAACTGCTCGTCCTCGTTGCCGTGCGGATCGAAGGTGCCGCACAGCACCGTCTTCTCGCCGACGACCTTGCGCACACGGCGGGCGAGCTCCGCTTCGGGATGCGGCACGCCACGCGCGCCCATGGCGCCGTGCAGCGACATGAACACGCCGTCAAAGGGGCCCTGCGCCTGCAGGTCGCTCAGGATCATCGCGCTGAAGTGTTCGTAGGCCTCCTCGGTCACCCAGCCCGAGCCGATGCCGGTCTTGGGAAACAGCGGCGATTCGATGCCGACCAGCTCGACGCCCGCGAACTCGCGCGCGCACTTGACGAAGCCGCCGATGTAGCTTTTCGGGTCGTAGCGCAGGAGCGCTTCCCCGCGCGCCGGCGAGCCTTCGTAGATGAAGTCCTCGAGCTCGGTGTCGTTCGGCAGGAACGTGACGGTTTCGTGCGCGAAGTGCAGCACGGCAATGCGTACGGGCTGGTCCAGGTGCATCTTGGTCTTTTTTCGGCGAGGGGAAAGGCGCGGGGCCTCAGGTGTTGGAGGCGCCGGAGCGCTTCACCAGCGCTCCCCACTTGGCCTGTTCGGCGCGCACGAAGCGGACCATCTGCTCGTCCGACATCGGCGGCATCGCGGTGGCGCCGGACTGCTTGTACCAGGCGGCCATCGCGGCGCTGTGGTTGGCCTGCTGCACGGCTTGCTTCAGCTTGGCGACGATGGCGGGCGGCGTTCCCTTGGGCACGCCCAGGCCGGTCCAGGATTGCGTCTCGTAGCCCCTCAGGCCGGCTTCCGCCAGCGTCGGGACGTCCGGGAACAGGGGGCTGCGCTGGGCGCCGCTCACGGCCAGCATGCGCACGCGGCCATCGCGCACGAAGGTGCCGGCCGAGATCAGGTTGTCGAACATGAAGTCGCAGCGGCCGGCCATCATTTCCGTGTACGCCGGTGCCGAGCCGCGGAAGGGCACGTGCACGGCATCGGTGCCGGTCATTTCCTTGAACAGTTCGCCGCTAAGGTGGCCGGTGGTGCCGGTGCCCGACGACCCCATGCTCAGGGCGCCCGGCCTGGCCTTCATCAATGCGACCAGTTCGGCGACGTTCTTCGCGGGCAGGTCGGCCCGCACGACCAGCGCGTTCATGGTGCCGGTGATCAGGCCCACTGGAATCAAGTCCACCAGCGGATCGTACTTCTGCTTGGGGAATAGCGACGGGTTGATCGCCAGCGTGCCGACGTTCACCGAGATCAGGGTGTAGCCGTCGGGCGGCGAGGTCAGGCCGAGGATGGTGCCGGTGATGCCGTTGGCCCCTGGCCGGTTATCGATGACGATCGGCTGGCCCAGTGCATCGCCCAGCTCCTTGCCGAACATGCGGTTCACCTGATCGGGCGAGCTGCCAGGTGCGAACGGGACGATGAACTTGACTGGCTTGTCAGGCCAGCCCTCGGCGCGCACGCCGCAGGTGGCGGCCAGCAGGCCGAGAGTCAGGTGGAGGTTGAAGGCACGACGTTGCATAGGAGGCTTGCGTGAAGAGGTGAGGCCGATCAGGGCTCGAGCGTCTGCGGCAGCGGCTCGCCGGGGCCGACCCGATCGACGATCAGCTGGTAGTGCTCGGGCCGGCGGTGGCGCGCGAAGTCGAACACGTTCTTGCGGAAGGCCTCGGCGATGTCAAGGTCCGCGCTGACCGCGATCACCTCGTCTTGCTCGGTGGTGGCCTGCGCGGCGATCTCGCCCGTGGGCGACACGATGACGGAGCCGCCGACCATGTGGAAGCCGTCCTCGCGCCCGCACTTGGCCGCCGCGGCTGCCCACACGCAGTTCTGGTACGCACTGGCCTGCAGCGTAATCAGGTGGTGGTGCATGCGCAGGTGCACCGGCTCGTCCCAGTGGATGTTCTGGGACGGCGTGTTGTAGCCGAGGACCACGACCTCGGCGCTTTGCAACGACATCACGCGCCAGGTCTCGGGCCATCGGCGGTCGTTGCAGAGCGCCATGCCGATGCGCGCACCCATCGCGTCCCACACGCCCCAGGGCTTGTCGCCCACATCGAAGAACTTCTTTTCCAGGTGCTGGAACGGCGCGTCCGGCTTGTGGTCACTGTGGCCCGGCAGGTGCACCTTGCGGTACTTGCCGACGATGTTGGCCTGCGTATCCACCAGGATGGCCGTGTTGTACGGGCGGCCGTCCGGCGTGAGTTCGGCATAACCGAGATAGAAGCCGACGCCCAGCTTCTTCGCCTCGTCGAACAGCAGCTGGGTCTCGCGGCTCGGCATGGTCTTCTCGAAGAAACGCTCCTGGGCCTGCGCCTCTGTCATCCAGTAGCGGGGGAAAAAGGTGGTCAGCGCCAGCTCGGGAAACACGACCAGCTGCGCACCGCGGGCCTTGGCCTCGCGCATCATTTCCACCAGGCGCGCGACGACCGCGCTGCGGCTGTCCGACAAGTGCACGGGGCCCATCTGACCGACCGCCAGTCCCAACTTGTTGCTGCTCATGTTGCTCTCGCTTTTTGGATTGCAGGCATGATGCCTCGCGCGCGGCGCGCCGCCGCAGCGGGAGGGCAGGCCGTGCCCGACCGCGCCGCAGCCCGCCGGGCCGCGCCAGTGCTTGCTGGGCGCCGATCTCGCCGGCGCGGCGGGATAGCCGCACGTTATGGACCGCCGCCTAAATTTGATGGGGGGGCCCCGCCCGCAGCACGTTGCCCAGGGCGGTGAGGAAGCGCTTGGCAAGCACGGGCAGCGGCTCGATGCGCGAGGAGACCGCCCAGATGCCGACCGAAGCGTCCGGGTCCAGCGGGCGGAGCACGATGCCGTCGGCCAGCGAGGGTGGCAGGCTCCAGCGCACGACCAGCGCCGCTCCCAGCCCCTGCTGCGCGAAGGAGATGGCGGTGATGGGCGAATGCACCTCGATGGCCGCCGAGGCGGCCGCCTCGGCGCCCATCCACGCGGCCAGCACGCGTCCGAGCGGCGCCACCGGCGGATAGCCGATCCAGGCAGTGCCCGGTAAGTCCCCGGGGCGCACGACGGGCTCGCGTGCCAGTGGGTGGGTGGCCGGCATGAGGCACACGAGCGGGTCGCGCCCGAGTTCCGCTGCGTCCAGGTTGGCGTGCTCCGGTGCGGTCATCGAAATGCCGATGTCGGCGTCGCCGGTGAGAAAGCGTGCCGTGAGTTCGTCGTAGGTGACATTGCGGCAGGAGATCTGCGCGCCGGGATTGCGCGGCACCAGCCGCTGCAGCGCCATCGGGACAAGGCGTTCGCCGTAAGTTGCGCTGGCCACGATCCGCAGGCTGCCGGAGCCGCTGCGCGCCAGGTTGCGCGCCAGGTCGTTCACCCGCTCCATCCCCTCATACAGTCCTTCCACCTCGATGAACAGGCGGCGTGCCTCGGGGGTGGGGAACAAGCGGGTGCGCTGGCGCTCGAACAGCTTGAAGCCGAGGCGGTCCTCGGTCAGCGAGAGCATGCGGCTGATGGCGGGCTGCGACACGTGCAGCATGCGGCCTGCTCCGCTGACGGACCCCGCCAGCATGATGGCGCGGAACACCTCGATCTGCCGGAGGTTCAGGCCGCGGCGCGGCTGACTGCCACCCTCGTCCTGGCCGGCGAGCCAGTCGTCTTCCAAGGTCCAATCACCTTCCGGTCATAACACGCGCTTATCGTCCGCGCACATTAATGTATGACGAATTCCGGGCGCGCCTGGCTATTCTGAAAAAAGGGCACAACGCTCCACCCATTCACCCCATTCCATGCGCAAGAACAAATTGTCCCAATACCTCGCCGGCATCGCCGCCGCCGCCTCGCTGATTGCGGCTACGCCGGCACTGGCGGAGTGGCCCGAGCGTCCCATTAACTTCGTCGTGCCCTCGGCAGCCGGCGGCTCGCCCGACGTGCTGTCCCGCGTGATCACGAATGAACTGTCAAAGGTCCTCAACACCCCGGTGGTGGTGGAGAACAAGCCCGGTGCCGCGGGCAACATCGGCCTGCTGCAGATCATCAACCGTCCCGCAGACGGCTACACCATCGGCTACGGGAACGTGAACACGCTGGCGGTGAACCGCGCCCTGTTCAAGAAGCTGCCGTACGACGTCGACAAGGACCTGACGCCGGTGGCCCACGCGTTCGACCTGTACAACGTGCTGATCGTGTCGGCCAACTCGCCGTACCACAGCGCCGGCGAGCTCATCGCCGCGGCGCGCAAGACGCCTGGCAAGCTGTCTTTCGGTGCACCAGGCGTTGGCACCACCGGGCACATGAGCGGTGAAGTGTTCCGCTCCATGGCAAAGATCGAGGTGCTGTACGTACCCTACAACGGCGGTCCCGCGGCGCTGCAGGACCTGATGGGCGGCCGCACTGACTTCATGTTCGCCAACAGTTCCGAAGTGGTGCCGCTGGTGGCCGGGGGCAAGGTCCGCGCCCTGGGCGTGACCAGCCTGAAGCGCCTGCCGCTACTGCCTGCCGTGCCGACGCTGGATGAATCTGGGCTGAAGGGCTATGAGACCGTAGCATGGGGTGGCGTCGTGGCGGCGAAGAACACGCCCAAGCCGATCCTCGACAAGCTTAATGCCGCGGTGCAGCAGGCACTGAAGGCGCCTGCCGTGCGGGAAGGCCTGGCCAAGCTGGGCGCTGTGCCTGCCGGCGGCACGCCGGAGCAGTTCAAGCAGATGATCGATCGCGAGACGGCCCGCTGGGCCGCTATCGTCGAGAGTTCAAAGATCGAAAAGCTCGACTGAGCATGAGCGACGCGGCAAACTCGGGCCATGGCTTACTGGGCATCCTGGGCGGAATGGGTCCGATGGCTGGCGCCGCCTTCGCCGCCCGACTCGTAGCGCTGACGCCCGCCGAGCGCGACCAGGATCATGTGCCGACCCTGCTGTGCAACGACCCGCGAGTGCCGGACCGCTCGTTGGCGCGCCTGGGGCAGGGCGAGGATCCGCTCAATGCGATGCTCAGGGGCCTGCGCCTGCTGGAACGCGCGGGCGCGAGCCTGATTGCCATCCCGTGCAACACCGCCCACCTCTGGTACGACCAGCTGGCGGCAAGTACGCGCGTCCCGCTGCTGCACATCGTCGAGGCCGTGTGCGATGACCTGCGGCGGCTGGGTGTCTGGGGCCGCGTGGGGCTGATGGGGACGCCGGCCACGCTGAAACTGGGGCTGTACCAGCAGCCGCTGCTCCAAAGGGGGTTCGAGGTGATCGTGCCCGATGACGCTGGTCTCGCCCAGTGCGTGGACGCGATAGCGGCTGTAAAAGGCAACCGGCCCGAGGCGGCTTTCGAACCGGCCGCTGCTTGCATCCGCGCCTTGATTGCGCGCGGTGCCGCAGCCGTGGTGCTGGGCTGCACGGAACTGCCGTTGGCGGTACCGCATGGGCGCCGCGGCGAATTCGCCACGGCGCTGACGGACTCAATCGACGCTCTGGCGAAGGCGGCCCTGGTGCGGTATGGGCGAATCGCAGCGCCGGTAGGTTTGGCGCTCGCTGATTAGCGAGCCAGCGCTGGCGCGTGGACCTCCCGCACGGCTCACGCGGCAGCGCATTCAGCCAGCTGGTAACCACCACGCGAAAAGTCGCTGCGGCAACTCCGATCGGCGGCTCGGTGCTTCCGAGATCCACGGGTGCAGACGCTGATCGAGGCGGCGGCGGAACTGGACAGCATCGGAGCGGGAATCGGGGGCGCGCTGCGAAATTGCGACTTCCATGTTCGCGCTTCACGGAGGCCTCTACGAGTGAAGACCTACTGCGCGAGACCGTTGTCCTGATGGTTCCGAGGGATCACCGGCTGGCGGCAAGCAAGTGCGTGTGTTTCGACGATCTCTTGCGCGAAGAGCTGCTGCAACTGCCTGCCGGTACCGACATTCAACAGATCCTGGACGAACAAGCCAGGCTCGCCGGAGCCAAGCTGAAAATTTCCTGCCGGGTGGGGAGCCTCGATGCGGCCGTCGCGATGACGCGCGCGGGGGCTGGCTATCATTCCAAGGAGCCCCTGGGAGTCCCTGGGGCCTTTCCAGGGGCTGGCCATCGTTCCGATTGAGGAGAGCTGGAGTCACACTCAGCTGCTTGTTTCAATGCGGAAGTCGCAGCCCGAGACGTCTCCGGGCTTTCGCCTGTTCTCCGAGCTCGCGGACTGATCGATTCCGAGCTCAAGCGGACAGTGCCGGGTCGCGCAACGGGTGGCGCGCATAGCCGGCCGGATCTGAAACGGCGACACAGTTGCTGTCCAAGCGCATCGACATGCGCGTTGAGGAGTCGTACTCCTGCCAAGTCGATGTGGCGGCGCTTCGGGGATCCCCCGTATGCGCGAATGCGAGCCACGACATTTGCATGGCCTCCGACAAGTCGCGGAAGATGGCTGCATCCATCCCCCGCAACATCGGCGCGTCGGAGAAGTTTTCCAGCGAGCCGAAGACAAACGGGAGTTCGATGCAATGGCAAGCCCCGCTCCTCGTCGCGCAGTGGATGCCGCCGGTCTCAGGGAGCGCGCTGCCGATCGGTGGATATTGAAAAGAATGGAGCGCTCCCCGCGTGACGGTGCAGCAAGATGCTCTCAGCTCCACGTCACATCGATCACATGTCGCCCCCTGGCGGTGACGCAGGCGCGCGGCCGGGGTATTCACGGCGCCAAACGCGGGGCTCAGTCACGACTGCCTGTCCTCCGATTTATGGATAACAACTATAGCCGGGCAGCATTATTCCGGTACCCGGCCAGTCACTAGGATGTGCCCCAAGTGCACGGTCGCCGACCGGCACGGACAGGAGACAAACGAGTGACCCCTTTCGACGCCGACGCGGCGGACCCCCTCGCGAGCAAGCGCCGCCAAAACCTGCAGCGATTGCTCACGCCGCGTTCCATTGCCGTGGTCGGCGCGTCTGCCGATCCGGGCAAGGCCGGCTCGCAAGCGATGCGTTCCCTGAGTCGATTTCCCGGCAAGCTGATGGCGGTGCATCCACGCGAAAGGGAGATCCAGGGCTTCCCCTGCTACCCCAGCCTGTCTGTTTTGCCCGAGCCCGTGGACCTGGCCATCCTGGCCATTCCGGCGCAACACTGTGTGCAAGCAGCGCGGGACGCAGCAGCCCGGGGCGTGGGCGGGATCTTCATCATCTCGGGCGGCTTTGGCGAGAGCGGCGAGGCCGGCCAGGCGCTGCAGGAGCAGCTAGCCGAAGTCTGCCGCTCCACCGGGCTTCGCCTCCTGGGGCCCAACACCTCGGGCTTCGTCAACCCGCACCAGGCTTGCGTGGCCAGCTTCGTGCCCGGGGTCGGCCAACTTGCCGCCGGCCGGGTGGCGGTGGTTGCCCAGTCGGGCGGCATCAACCTCACCCTGTCCTTCCTGCTCAATCGCTTGGGAGAAGGAATTTCGCTCGCCGTCGGCCTTGGCAATGCCGTGGACGTCGGCAGTGCGGACGTGCTGTCGCTGCTGGGCGACGATCCGCACACGGCTGTCATTGCCCTCCATCTGGAAGGCGTTCCGCAGGGACGCCATCTGTTCGAAACGCTGAAGAAAGTTACCCCCAAGAAGCCGGTGGTGGCCCTGGTCGCCGGCCGCTCGGACATCGGCGAATTCGCTGTCTCGCATACCGGAAATCTGATCGGGTCCTGGGAGCGAACGGCAGCGGCCCTCACGCAGGCGGGGGTGGTGGTGGTGGATTCGACGGAGGAGCTCGCCCAAGCGGCCGCGGTTCTCGCCGCCGGCCGCCTGCGACCGAACGAGCGCAATGGCTTCGCGGTGGTGACGGGCCAGGCGGGTCCCGGTCTGCTGATCGTCGATGGCCTGAAGACGGCGGGTCTTTTCGTGCCGGAGCTCGCCCCGGCGACCATTCAGACGATCGGCACGCTGCTGCCGCCGATGACCTATGTGAAGAATCCGGTCGACACGGGCCGGCCGTCGCCCACCTTTCCCGAGATCGTGCGCCATGTCGCGGCCGATCCGCGCATCGATGCAACCCTGGTGTTCGCGCTGAGTGAGCCATCGGTGCTGGATCCCGCCAAGGCCCTGCGGCCCGCCGTTGCACTCGGCAAGCCGGTGGTCTTCGGCACTCTCGGAATGGCCGCCGACCTGGAAGGGCCGCTGGCAAGCTTGCGCGACCTCGGTATCCCGGCTGTATTGAGCCCGGAGCGATTGGTGTTAGCCGCCCGCTGCCTGGACGCGGATGCGCGAGCCCAATGGCGGCTTGCCCGGCCCCTGTCCGGGCAGGCAGGAGTGGTCGAGGCACTGTCCGGCAAGTTCGACGAAGCGCGCGGCAAGGAATTGCTGGCGCAGTACGGCATCCGCAGCCCGCAGCGAAAACTGTGCGTCGGCCGCGAGCAGGCGCTGGCGGCGTTTGCAGGCCTGAGCAAACCGGTAGTCGTCAAGATTGCCGCCGCCGACGTCGCCCACAAGACCGAAGCTGGCGGCGTGGTCCTGAACGTGCGCACCGACGCCGATCTCCGGCAGGCCCTGGACGCCATTGCGCGCATCCCGACAGCCACGCCGGGCCGCGTGCTGCTGGAGGAGATGGCGCCAGCCGGTGTGGAGCTGATCGTCGGCGGTGTGCGAGACCCCTCATGGGGCCCCTGCGTCGTGATCGGACTGGGCGGGGTGACGGCCGAGGCGATGGCCGACTCCGCCGTACGTCTTGCGCCCCTGGGCCGCGAAGATGTCAACGAGATGCTGGCCAGCCTGCGTGGCAAGCAGTTGCTCGATGGTTTTCGCAACCTTCCCGTATGCGACCGCGGCGCCATTGCCGAGGCCGCTATCGCGATCGGTCGGGCGCTGATGGAGCACCCGGAGATTGCCGAAATCGAAATCAACCCTCTGCGCATGTCCCAGGACGGCGCTCTCGCCCTGGATGCGCTGGTTGTCCTGCGTTCGGGCAGCTGACATCGGAGACACAGCATGAAGATCAAGATATTGGGCGCCGGCCCTGCCGGTCTGTACTTCGCCGCGCTGATGAAGAAGGACGATCCGCAGCACGAGATCACCATCTACGAGCGCAACCCCCGCGATGCCACCTGGGGATTTGGCGTGGTCTTCTCCGACCGGGCGCTGGAGTTCCTGCGCGCTGACGACCAGGCGCTGTACGAGTACCTCACGCCGCATCTCGAGAATTGGCCCGAGATCACGATCGTTCACAACGACACCCACATACCCATCGCTGGTAACGGGTTCTCTTCCATCGGCCGGCTGGAGTTGCTCACCCTGCTGTACGCCTACGTGGAAAAGCTTGGAGTGAAGATCCAGTTCGACACCGAGGTCAACAGTTTCGCGCAGCTTGGCGAAGCTGACCTGATCGTTGCCGCCAGCGGAGCCTTCTCCTGGGTGCGCACCGAGAACGAGGACAAGTTCGGCGCCACCACCGACTGGCGGCCCAACAAGTTCATCTGGTACGGCACCAGCAAGCCATTCAACAGCCTGACCCTGACCTTCAGGGAAACCGATGCCGGCGTGTTTTGTGCGCACCACTATCGCTACAAGCCCGACATGAGCACCTTCCTGGTCGAGGTCGAGGATGCGACCTGGAAACAGGCCGGCTTCGAGCGCATGAGCCCGGAAGACACCATCAGGTATTGCGAGCGCGTGTTCGCCAAGGATCTGGAGGGACATCCCCTCATCAGCAACAACTCCAACTGGCGCAACTTCCCTGCTGTGTGGAGCGAGCGCTGGAGCTTCGACAATGTCGTCTTGCTCGGGGACGCATTGCGCACAGCCCACTTTTCCATTGGCTCCGGCACCCGGCTGGCCATGGAGGACTCGGTGGCTCTGTTCAAGGCCTTCAAGGAATGCGGCACCGACCTGAAGGCGGCGTTTGCCCGCTTCCAGGAAATGCGCCTGCCGCCGATGAAGAAGATCTGGGACGCAGCCAACGTCAGCATTCGCTGGTACGAGGAGATGGACAAGCTGGTGAGCACCTTGACACCGGTGGAATTCGCGTACAGCTACATGACGCGTACCGGTCGGGTGAGCCACGCCGAAGTGCGCCGCCGCGACCCTCGGCTGGCCACCGCCTACGAAGCCCTGCACCCCGAAGTCGCCGGCACCTGAGCGCCAGGAGAAGACCATGAGAAACAATCTCGGGCGGCTGGAAGATCTGCCCGCCGACTACCTGCAGGCACTGGTTGCCCAGAACACCCTGCCTTTGTGGCCCTCGCTGCGTTCCATGCTTCCGCATGGCAAACCGGCACGCTCGACCCAACCCGTGCACTGGCGCTACCGCGACATCCGGCCGCAACTGCTGCGCGCGGGCGAACTGACGCCGATCGAGAAGGCGGAGCGGCGGGTACTGGTCCTTTGCAACCCGGGCCTCGGCCTGGAAAACATGAAGGCCACCGGGACGATCTACATCGGCATGCAGTTGATCCTGCCGGGCGAAACCGCGCCCAACCACCGGCACACCCCGTCGGCGATCCGTTTCGTGGTGGAGGGGGAGGGTGGCTTCACCGTCGTGAATGGTGAGCGGCTGCCGATGCACAAGGGCGACCTGATCCTGACGCCCCCGGGCCTGTGGCATGAACATGGTCATGAGGGCCAGGGCCCGGTGGTCTGGCTGGACGCGCTGGATCTCCCGCTGGTGTTCGGCATGGAAGCGTCTTATGCAATCGAAGGCAAATCACAGGTGGTCGATCGCCCTCTGGGACTGGGCACCAGCCATTTCGGCACCGGCGGTGTGATGCCCTACCGTTCCCTGGACGCCCAGCGCGCGTCATACCCGATGTTGCGTTTTCCGTGGCAAGACGTCAGGCGCGCTCTCGGTGAACTGGCCAGCGTGACGGCAAGAACCGAGCTGGTCCAGCTGGCCTACGTGAATCCGGAGACCGGCCGCGAATGCCTGCCGACGCTCGGCTTCTCCGCCATCCAGCTACGGCCGGGCGAAGAGATCAAGCTGCCCACCCGTTCAGCGTCGGCGGTGATGCACATGGTGGAAGGCGCGGCAACCGCCGCCATCGACGAGGCCGTTCATACGGTGGCAGAAACCGACACCTTTGCAGTGCCCACGCATGCGGTTGTCACCCTCGCCAACCGCTCCTTGCAATCGCCCGCCTACCTGTTCGTGGTCGATGACGCCCCGCTGCAGCGCAAGTTGGGCATCTACGAAGTTTTTCAGTGAGACCCCTATGACCGACCTCTTTTTCCCTGCCGCTCCCGTCATCACCGCTCCCGTGCGGGGCGCGACCAAGCGTTACCCGGTGCGCCGCATCTTCTGTGTCGGCCGCAACTATGAGGCCCACGCCAAGGAGATGGGGGTGGCGGTGGACCGCGAGGCCCCGTTCTGGTTCACCAAGGCGAGCGAGGACTATGTCCCTTCCGGCTCCACAGTGGCTTATCCGCCGGGCACCGGCAACTACCACTACGAGATGGAGCTGGTGGTCGCCATTGGGCGGGCCGGCTTCAGGATCCCGGCATCCGCGGCCCTCGACCACGTGTTCGGGTACGCCTGCGGACTGGACATGACGCGGCGTGACCTGCAGTTGACGGCCCGCGAGCAGCGTCGTCCCTGGGACCTGGGCAAGGACTTCGAGCAATCTGCGGTGCTCGCGGAGATCGTGCCCGCCTCGGAGATCGGGCATCTCACCCAAGGGCGTATCGAGCTGCGGGTGAACGGGCAGACCAGGCAGACCTCGGACCTTCAGCTCTTGATTCACCGGGTGCCAGAACTGATCGCCCACCTTTCCAGCTTTTATCACCTGCAAGCGGGCGATCTGATCTACACCGGAACGCCTGAGGGTGTTGGCCCTGTCGTCGCGGGTGATCGCATCCAGGGATCCGTCGAAGGACTTGGTGACATCGAGCTCGAGATCGGCGCAGCTGAGTAGGAGCTTGCCATGAGCACCACGGACTGGATCGATTCCGTGGAACACGCGGAATCCATGGTCGGGACTCGTCTCGGACCGACCGAGTGGCTGGATGTCACTCAAGCGATGGTCGACGAGTTCGGCCGGGTGACGGGCGACTTGCAGTGGATCCACGTCGATCCGGTGCGCGCGGCAGCCGGCCCCTTTGGCCGCTGTATTGCGCATGGCTTGCTCACCTTGTCACTTGCGGGGGGCCGGTTCTTCCACGATCTGGTGCGCACGCGGGCCGTCAGCGGCATCAACTATGGCAGTGAGCGCGTGCGCTACCCGGCACCGGTGCCGGTGGGATCACGCATTCGTGCCGCTGCCGAAGTGAACTCCGCCCAGCGTCTGGACGGCGGCGGCGTTCAGATGACCGTGCGCGTCAGCGTCGAGATCGAAGGTGCGCCTCGACCCGCTTGCGTGGCCGACTTCGTGGTGCGCTACTACTTTTGAACCGTATGCAGCTTTTCGTTGCGCAGCGGTGGAAGCCTTCCACCTGGCTGGGCCCGCCCAGCAGCCGGATGCACCGAGGCGGCCGCCGGGCGCCCGATCTCTGTCAGGGAAAACCCGCGCAGCCCCTTATCCAGAATATGGATACCGCGTATGTTTCCGAAGCATTATTCGGTTAACCGGCAGAGCGCTAAAGTCGATTTCCATGGCGACGCATTGCGTCCGAACAGGAGACAGACAGCATGAGCAAGCCCAAGGTCATCGTGACGATCGCCCCCACCGGGGGCATGGCCAACAAGAAACAGAACCCGAACCTGCCGACGCAGCCGCAGGAGATCGCCGACGATGTCGTGCGCTGCTTCAATGCGGGCGCCAGTGTCGCTGCGCTGCATGCGCGAAGGGCCAGCGATGACGAAGCCACCTGCGATCCGGCGGTCTATGGGCGCATGAACGAGTTGATCCGCGCCAAGTGCGACATCGTCCTGAACAACTCCACAGGTGGCGGGATCAACGGCGACATGATCCACCAGTTGAACAACGGGCTGTGGGAAATCAACTTCGACGAGCGGGTGAAGGGCATGGAGGGCGCGGGCGCTGAAATGTGCACGCTCGATGCGCAGACGGTCTGTGCCAGCTTTGGCGGCAAGGAAATCCTGGTGCCGACGACGCCCAAACGCACGCGCCAGCTCGCTGAGATGATGAAGGCGCGCGGCATCAAGCCGGAGTGGGAGGTGTTCAGCCTCGAGGACATCGTCCAGGATGTGAACCGGGCGATCAACGAGGGTCTCGACGAAGCGCCTCACTTCGTCAACATCGTGCTGGGCGTCAACGCCTTCCAGGGCGCTCTGCCGTACACGCCGAAGATTTTGCAGCTGATGGTGGAGCACCTGCCGAAGAACTGCGTCTTCAACGTGAGCGCAATCGGAACGGCGCAGCTTCCCGCCACCACCCAGGCACTCCTGCTGGGCGGCCACGTGAGAGTCGGGCTGGAGGACAACCTGTACTACCAGCACGGCGAGCTGGCAACCAACGTGCAGCTGATTGAGCGCATGGTGCGCATCGCGCGCGAGCTCGGCTTCGAGCCTGCCACTCCCACGGAAGCACGCCAGATCATGGGGTTGCGTCCGCTGCGCTGAGTCCCGACCCGCATTCCATTTCACTCGTACGCCCGCGAGCGTGCGACAGGACTCCCTTATGCCCCATGAGACCTATCTTGCTCCCGAGGAGATCCGCTCGGTTGCCGTGATTGGCACAGGCGCGGTCGGTTCCGGGTGGACTGCGCTGTTTCTGGCGCACGGGTTGGATGTCATCGCCCAGGATCCCTCCGCCGATGCGGAGAACCGGGCGCACGCGCTCATCACCGCCTGCTGGCCTTCGCTGCGCGGCCTCGGTGTGGCGCGCACCGAGCAGCCGCCGCTGGGCAAGCTTCGTTTCGTCGGCACGCCGGCCGAAGCTGCAAAGGCGGCCGACCTGGTGCAGGAAAACACCCCGGAAAAGCCGGAGTTGAAGGCTCGTGTCCTGGAGCAGCTGGATGCGGCAGCCACGGCCGACAAGATCATCCTCTCCAGCACAGGTGGCATCCCGCCGTCGACGCTTCAGCGAAGCTGCCGCAACCCGGAGCGGCTGGTGGTGGTTCACCCCTTCAACCCTTCCCACCTCATTCCGCTGGTGGAGGTGGTCGGCGGCGAGCATACGAGTGAGGCCGTCATCGAATGGGCCGTCGCCTTTGCGCGTCGCCTGGGCAAGCAGCCGATCCGGGTGAACATCGAGGCCAGCGGGCACATGACGAACCGGCTGCAGTTTGCGTTGGTGCGTGAGGCGGTCGCCTGCCTGATGGATGGCATCGCCAGCGCCCGGGACATCGACGCCGCCGTGCGCTACGGCCTCGCTCCGCGCTGGACCTTGATGGGCCCTCTGCACACCCTGCACCTTGCAGGTGGACTGGGCGGCATGAAGGGAATTCTGGATCACGCCGGCCCGGCCATCGAGGAATGGTGGACGCCGCGAAGCCAGCCGCAGCTCACCCCAGAGGTCAAGGAGCGGCTGGTGCGCGCAGCCGAGGAGCTGTCGCTCGGCCGGCCGATTCAGACATGGGAGGCGTGGCGCGACCTCAACCTCGTGGAGGTGCTGCGGCTACAGGACGCAAGCATCGCCAGCGCACCTCAAACCGGATCAAAGGGCTCCTCATGACCGACGCCACCACCAACTGGCCTGTTGCGCTTCCCAGCTGTGTGCAAGTGGTCCGCCGCGGCGCGATCGCCGTGCTGATGCTCAATCGGCCAGAAAAGCGCAACGCGCTGAGCGATGAACTCGTGCTGGGCCTGCAGTCGTTTTTTTCCTCCGTCCCGGCCGATGTCCAGGGCATCGTGATGCATGGAGCCGGTGAACATTTCTGCGCCGGCCTGGACCTCAACGAGCTGAAAGAGACCACCGTCGCGGAGAGCTTTGAAACGGCCCAGATCGGCCAGCGCCTGAACGACACGGTGCAGTTCTGCAAGGTGCCCGTCATCGCCGTGTTGCACGGTGCGGTCATTGGAGGCGGCTTGGAGCTGGCTGCCGCCGCTCACGTGCGCATCGCGGACCGGAGCGCCTACTACGCGCTGCCCGAAGGGACGCGCGGAATCTTCCTCGGTTCTGGCGGATCGGTTCGACTGCCTCGCCTGATCGGCGCCTCCACGGTCATGGAAATGATGCTGACCGGCCATGTCTATGGGGCCGAGGAAGGGCATGACCGGCTGCGTTTGACGCACTACCTGGTGGAGCCGGGCACAGGCTTGGACAAGGGCGTGGAACTCGCACAGAAGATCGCCCAGAACGCGCCGCTCGCGAACTTTGCCATCGTTCAGGCCATACCTCGCATCGCCGAGCAGGACCCCAGCGCCGGCCTGTTCACTGAAATGCTGATGGTGGGCATCGCCCAAGGCGACGATGAAGCCAAGAGCCGCCTGCGTGACTTCCTCGAACGCAAGGCGAACAAGGTCGTGCGGGGATGAGCACTCTCGCGACTGCGGCCACCTTGGGTGATGTCCTGCGCGGGCATGCACAGGACCGCCCGAACAAGGCAGCCCTGGAGACCCTGGAGGGATCGACCCTCAGCTTCGCAGCCCTGAACGAACGGGTCAACCGGCTCAACGACGCGGTGCATGCATTGGGCGTCGGCAAGGGGGCACGCGCTGCGATCCTGTCGCGCAATCGGCCCGAATACGTGGAAGTCTACGGGCTGTCGAAGTCCGGCGTCATCGTGGTGCCGCTGAACTGGCGACTCGCGGCTACCGAGCTGCTGACGCTTCTTCATCACAGCGCACCGGAGATCCTCTTCGTCGACGAGACACACCTGCCTGTAGTCCAGAAAATCCGGCAGCAACTGCCCTCGGTCCGGCATTTCGTCGTCATTGGCGCGGGTGCGGGGCAGCCCGGTTGGCACTCGTACGAGGCCTTGGTGGCCACGGGATCCGCGAGCGAGCCGACGGTCGCGGTGCAGTCGGACGACGTCCTGTGTCTGGTCTACACCAGCGGCACCACCGGCGCGGCCAAGGGGGTGGCGATCACCCACGCCGGCGCCATCGGCAATGCGCGCACGGCGGTGGGTGAAATGCTGCGGCTCACCGAACAGGATCGCACCATGGCAGTCATGCCGCTGTTCCACGTGGGCGGCATGTGGTACCACCTGTTTCCAAGCATTGCCGCCGGCTGCACCACGCTCTTGCTCGCCGAGTTCGACCCGGCCACCGTGTTGCGCGAGCTTGAACTGCGCCACATCACGAACGTCCATCTGGTGCCGACCATGATCGGGGCATTGCTGGCGCATCCGGCCTCTGGCACCGCCGATCTGAGCCATGTGCGCCTGCTTTTTTACGCCGCCTCCTCGATGCCGGCCGACCTGTTGCGCCGCGCAATGCAGGCTTTCCCCAGCTGCGGTTTCGCGCAGGGCTATGGGTCCACCGAGGCTGGCATCGTCTCCGTGCTCGATCCCACGGCGCACCAGCGGGCGCGCCAGCCGCAAGGCGAGCATCTCCTGCAATCCTGTGGTCTGCCGTGCGCTGGTCACGACGTGCGAATTGTCGACTCCAAAAACCAGGTCGCGGAGGTTGGCGCGGTGGGCGAGATCGAAGTGCGAAGCGCCGACCTCATGCAGGGCTACTGGCGCAACGACGACGCAACGCGGGTGGTCCTGCGCGACGGCTGGCTCAAGACCGGAGATCTCGGCTACTTCGACGGCGAGGGCTTCCTCTACATCGTCGACCGCAAGAACGACATGGTCATCACGGGCGGAGAGAACGTGTTTCCGACGGAGGTCGAAGGCGTTCTCTACCGCGATCCGGACGTGTTGGAGGCAGCGGTGTTCGGCGTTCCGGACCCCTTGTGGGTGGAAAAGGTGGTCGCCGCCGTGGTGTTGAAGCCGGGTTCCAGCGTTTCCGCGGATGAACTGATCCGGCGTCTGCGCGCCCAGCTCGCGGCCTACAAATGTCCGAAGGTGATTTACTTCAGCTCTTCGCTACCGAAGAGCGCAGTGGGCAAGGTGCTGCGCAAGGAACTGCGCAAGCAGTATGGGCCGCACTGAAGGAATGCACATGGACACTGGATTGACAGAGGCCGAGGAATTTCGGGGATACGTGTCGCGGTGGGTCGACGAGCGCCTGGTGCCTCAGGCTGCCGGCCTGGACCACGCTGGCGAGTTCCCCCACGAGCTGTTTCGCGAGTTGGGCAAACTGGGTTACTACGGCACGATGTACCCGGAAGCCGCCGGCGGCAGTGGATTGCAGCATCCTTACACCTGCTTCACGGTGCTGTGCGAGGAACTGGCCCGCGGATCGATGGGTTTTGCGGCAGGCGTGTGCATGCAAGGTTCGACTGCCACGCACACCATCTTCCAGTGGGGATCGCCCAAGCTGCACCAGCTGTACCTTGCGCCCGCCCTGCGGGGCGAGAAAATCGGAGCCTTCGCGATCACCGAGCCGAACGCGGGTTCGGACGCAGCCTCGCTGCGCACCAGGGCAAGCAAGGTCGATGGCGGCTGGCGCCTGAACGGCACCAAGATCTTCACCACGAACGGAACGGTCGCGGACTTCATCACCGTGGTTGCTTCCACTGCACCGGGCCAGGGGGCCAAGGCGCTTGAGCTGTTTGTGGTGGACACCCAGAGCCCCGGGTTTTCGGTCGGCCGCAAGCTGGACAAGTTTTCCATTCACTGCTCTGACACCGCGGAACTGGCGTTCGAAGATGTCTTCGTGCCGGATGACCACCGCCTGGGCTCCGACGGCGGAAGCGGTTTTCTCAACGCCTACAAGTCACTCACGGTGGACCGCATCTTCACTGCGGCTTTGGCGCTGGGCACCGGACGCGCCGCATACGAAGCTGCACTGCGCTACGCCAAGGAGCGTTCGCAGTTCGGGCAGCCGATCGGCAAGTTCCAGGCGGTGCAATTCAAACTCGTGGACATGCTCGGCAAGTTGGAACAGGCCCGTCTCTACACGTATCACGCAGCCGCCCTGGCGGACGCCGACAAGCCGATCACCACCGAGGCGGCGCTGGCCAAGATCATCGCCGGCGATGGCTGCAACGAGGTTTGCCAGATGGCGCTCTCGATCTTCGGCGGCTATGGCCTTATGAACGAGTACCCGGCGCAGCGCTTCCTGCGGGACTCGTACTTTCCGATGGTGGGTGGTGGAACCAGCGACATCATGCGCTTGGTCATCGCCCGCCAGCTCGGTTTTTAGAACGGCGGCCCGCCCGCCATGCATTTCCCACCAGGAGACAACATGATCAAGAAGATTCTCGTCACCGCCAGCGTGCTGTCGCTGCTCACTTTGCCGGCGCTCGCGCAGGTCAAGGTGGGCGTCGTCACGGGCGCCACCGGGCCCGGCGCGTCGCTGGGCATTCCCTACAAGAACACCTTTGGTGTGCTGCCCAAGACGCTGGGCGGCCAGGCGGTGCAGTACATCATCATGGACGACGCGACGGATCCCACCAATGCAGTCAAGCACGCGCGCAAGTTGATCAGCGAAGACAAGGTGGACCTCATCATCGGCTCCAGCAGCGTTCCGGCTGCCACCGCCATGACCGATGTCGCCGCCGAACTCAAGACCCCCCAGATCGCCTTGTCCCCGGTGGGTGCGGCAGCCGCCAAGAATCCCTGGGTGTTCTCCATTCCGCAGCCGGCCACCATCATGATGGGGGCGGTCGCGGACCACATGAAGGCCCACGGCGTCAAGACCGTGGCGTACATCGGATTTGCTGACGCCTGGGGTGACCTGGTCTTGTCCGGCATCAAACCACATCTTGACGCCGCCGGCATCAAGCTCGTTGCCGATGAGCGCTACGCGCGCCTGGACACCAGCGTCGCCGGCCAGGTGCTGAAGGTCATCGCCGCCCGTCCTGACGCGGTCGTGGTGGGCGGATCGGGCACGCCCGGCGCCCTTCCAAACGTGGTTCTAAGCGAGCGCGGCTACAAGGGCGCGGTCTATCACAACCACGGCGTGATCAACAAGGATTTCCTGCGTGTTGGCGGCAAGAACATCGAAGGTGCCTTCGCACCCACCGGCCCTGTCATGGTGGCCGAACAGCTTCCCGACAGCAATCCGATCAAGAAGGCGGCCCTGGATTTCACCAAGGCCTATGAGGGCACTTATGGAGCCGGTAGCCGCAACGCGTTCGCCGCCTACTCCTACGACGCCTACCTGCTCGCGGACAATGCCGTGAGCAACGCGGTCAAGAAGGCGAAGCCTGGCACCCCGGAGTTCCGTCAGGCCTTGCGCGATGCGCTGGAAGGCACCAAGAACGTCGTCGGAACGCACGGCGTGTACAGCATGACGGCGACCGACCATGCCGGGGTGGACAACCGTGCGGTGGTCCTGGTGCGCGTCGCCAACGGCGACTGGCAGCTGGTCAAGTAAATGCACAGCACCGACCCCGCTGACTTGGGCCGACGCGACAGCCACGCTCCCATGCTGTTCCTGCGGGTCGGTGCCGAGCGCGCAGGCAAGTGATGGACTTCACCATTGCCTCCCTGCTCACGCAGGACGGGCTCATCACCGGCGCTGTGTACGCCTTGCTTGCGGTGGCCATCGTGCTGGTGTTCACGGTCACCCGCGTCATCTTCGTGCCGCAAGGCGAGTTTGTCGCCTTCGCGGCCCTGACGATGGCGGCTTTCCAAACCGGCAAGGTTCCCGGTACGGTCTGGCTCTTGCTGGTGCTCAGTGCCGTGGCGCTCTTGATGGAACTGACGCAAGCGCTGCGTGATCGTGACATCCGACTCGCCTGGCGCGCACTCGCGGTTTACGGCGTCGCGCCCGCTGTCTTGTCCCTGGTGATTGCCTGGTTGGCGGCGCGGCAGGCACCCTTGCTGGTGCAGGCGCTCATGACCCTGGCCCTGGTCGTTCCACTCGGCCCGGTCCTCTACCGCATCGCCTACCAGCCGGTCGCGCACGGTTCGGTCCTGCTGCTGCTGATCATCTCGGTGGCCGTGCACCTGGCGCTCACGGGCTTCGGCCTGTTGGTGTTCGGCGCCGAGGGCTCGCGCACGCCCGCGTTCAGCGACGCCCGTTGGAATCTGGGGCCGCTGCAAATCACAGGCCAGTCGCTGTGGGTCTTGGGTGCAACCGTCGCCGCGATCGGCTCGCTGTACTGGTTCTTCAATCACACTTTCCGTGGCAAGGCCTTGAAGGCCACGGCCGTGAACCGGGTGGGGGCGGAGCTCATGGGCATCAGCGGGACCGGGGCCGGCATGTTGTCCTTCACCCTGGCCGCCGCCATCGGCGCACTGTCCGGGCTGCTGATCGGCCCGATCACCACGATCTTCTACGACACCGGCTTCCTGATCGGACTGAAGGGCTTTGTGGCCGCCATCATCGGCGGACTCGTTGGATATCCGCTGGCGGCACTGGGCGCCGTGCTGGTCGGCATGCTGGAATCGTTCTCTTCCTTCTGGGCCAGTGCTTACAAGGAGGTGGCGGTGTTCACGCTCATCCTGCCAGTGCTGCTGTGGCGTTCCCTGCGCACGCACCACGTCGAGGAGGATGAGGAATGACTTCGCGCATCCCACTGGCGGCGTTGCTCGTCCTGCTGCTGCTCGGACCTTTGGTTCTCCCCGAGTCCATCGTCACGATCATGAACTACACCGGGCTGTTCGGATTGGTTGCGATCGGTCTGGCCTTGCTGACAGGCATTGGCGGCATGACCTCGTTCGGCCAGGCCGCGTTCGTCGGCGTCGGCGCCTACACGACGGCCTATCTCACCACCCAGATGGGCATGTCGCCTTGGGTGACCCTGTGGATCGGCTTGGCAGCCACCGCCGGTGTTGCCTTGATCCTGGGTGCCTTGACGCTGCGGCTGGCAGGTCATTACCTGCCTCTGAGCACCATCGCCTGGGGCCTGAGCCTGTATTTCCTGGCGGGCAATCTGGGCTTCCTGGGTGGCCACACCGGTATCAGCGGGATTCCCGTGATCAGTATCTTCGGCTTGCCGCTGGACAACGGGCGGCGCTTCAGCTATCTCATTTGGGCCGTGGTGCTGCTGTCCGCCTGGCTGACGTTGAATCTGCTGTCGTCTCGCCAAGGTCGCGCCCTGCGCTGCCTCAAGGGCGGACGCGTCATGGGCGAAGCCATGGGCATCAACATTGCGCGCAGCAAGCTGATCGTCTTTCTCATTTCGGCCATGCTGGCCGCCGCGTCCGGCTGGCTGTACGCGCATTTGCAGCGCTTCGTCAATCCCACCCCTTTCGGCCTGAACTACGGCATCGAATATCTGTTCATGGCGGTGGTGGGCGGGGCAGGCCACGTGTGGGGAGCCGTGCTGGGGGCGGGGTTGATCACGGTGCTCAAAGAGTGGCTGGTGGACTACCTGCCCGCCCTGGTCGGGCAGAGCGGCAACTATGAAGTGATTGTCTTGTCGGTGCTGACCATCGTCTTGCTGCAGCGCGCCCCTGAGGGGCTCTGGCCCAGACTGGTGGCGCTGCTGCCCGCGCAAGGCAATGAGCCAGCACCTGGGGGCATCGCGAAGCAGCCGGCGCAGGCGAGGCCGCTGCACAAGCGCTCACGTCTTGCGAGTGGGGCCCCGCTGCTGCAAGTGCAGGGCGCGACCAAACGCTTTGGCGGCTTGGTCGCCGTGGACGGTGTCAGCCTTGAAGTCGCCGCAGGCGAGATCCTGGGACTTCTCGGTCCCAACGGTGCCGGCAAGAGCACCATGTTCAACCTGATTTCGGGGGTCGCGCGGGCTTCTGCCGGTGAGGTCCAATTCCTCGGCCGCTCGGTGGGTAGCCTGGAACCCCACGAGATCGCGCGGCTGGGCGTGAGTCGCACTTTCCAGCATGTGAGATTGCTGCCGCAACTGAGCGTGCTGGAGAACGTCGCCATTGGCGCCCATCTACGCGGCCACGCCGGTGTCATCAAGTCGGCGCTGCACCTGGAGAGGGCAGAAGAGAGCAGTCTTCTGGCCGAGGCAGCGTACCAGCTGGATCGCGTGGGCCTGGGCGACCACAAGAATGTTCTGGCCGGAAGCCTGGCACTGGGGGATCAGCGCATTCTGGAGATCGCGCGCGCGCTGGCAGCCGACCCTTGCTTGCTGCTGCTGGACGAGCCGGCCGCGGGCTTGCGTCTGCAGGAAAAGCAAGGTCTGGCGGAGCTGTTGCGCAAGTTGCGCAGCGAGGGGCTGGGCATCCTCCTGGTGGAGCACGACATGGACTTCGTCATGGGCCTGGTGGACCGCATCGTGGTGATGGAGTTCGGCCAGAAGATTGCGCAAGGCCTGCCGCAGCAAATCCAGCAAGACCCCGCGGTGCTGGAAGCTTACCTGGGAAGCGCGGAATGAGCGTCTCGATGAAGGCCGAAGGCGTGCCGCCGGTGTTGTTGGATGTGCGCGACCTGCACGTGTCCTATGGCAAGGTGGAAGCGCTGCACGGGGCGAGCTTGCGTCTATGTCAGGGCCAGATCGTCACGGTCATCGGCCCCAACGGTGCCGGCAAGACGACCATGCTGGCGGCGATCATGGGCCAGCTCGGGAGCAAGGGCGAGGTCGAGTTGCTGGGCCGAAACCTGCGCGGCGTGAAGGTGGAGCGCCGGGTTGATGCGGGCCTGAGCCTGGTGCCTGAGAAGCGGGAGCTCTTCGCGACCATGACCGTGGAGGACAACCTCCTGATGGGCGCTTTCGCGCGCTACCGGCAGGGTCACAGGGACCACATGGAAACGATGGAGGCGGTGTTCCAGCGCTTCCCGAGGATGCGCGACCGGCGCGGGCAACTGGCCGGGACACTGTCGGGCGGGGAGCGCGCGATGCTGGTCCTCGGGCGCGCGCTGATGGCCCAACCGAAAGTGCTATTGCTGGACGAGCCCAGTCTCGGGCTCGCTCCGCTGATCGTGAAAGAGATTTTCCGCATCATCTCGGACCTGCGCGCATCGGGAGTGGCGGTTCTGCTGGTGGAGCAGAACGCGCGGGCCGCCTTGCGCGTGAGCGACTACGGCTATGTGCTCGAGACCGGCAGTGTGGTGCTGGAAGGCGCCAGCACAGATCTGGAGCACGACTCTCGCGTCTTGGCCACCTATCTGGGCGGAGCCCATTGAGGGAATGAAAAGCAATGGATACAGCAGCATCAGCCTATCTTTTGGCAACTGTCACGTCGC
>JAQGMY010000022.1 GCA_028292105.1 Ramlibacter sp. | reverse complement strand
AAACCGACAAACGCTCGCTTCATCACGGTGCGCGTTGGCTCAGCTGAACTGCTTGCCTTCGGCAACCAGCTTCTGGATCAGCGGTGCCGGCTCCCAGAACTTGCCGTCGTCGTGCGGGTTCTTCGCGAAGCGCTTCATGGCCTGCATGACGTTGAACAGGCCGACCTGGTCGGCGTACAGCATGGGGCCGCCACGGTGGATGGGGAAGCCGTAGCCGGTGAGGTACACCATGTCGATGTCGCTGGCACGCGAGGCGATGCCTTCCTCGACGATGTGCGCGCCCTCGTTGACCAGCGCGTACACCAGCCGCTGCACGATCTCGTCGTCGGCGATCTTGCGCGGGGTGATGCCCAGCGACTTGCGGTGCTCGACGATCAGGTCCTCGACCAGCTTGGACGGGATCGCGTCCCGCTTGCCTTCCTGGTAGTCGTACCAGCCGGCGCCGGTCTTCTGGCCGAAGCGGCCCAGCTCGCACAGCTTGTCGGCCGTGCGGCTGTACAGCATGTTGGGCCTTTCCTGCGCGCGCCGCTTGCGGATGGCCCAACCGATGTCGTTGCCCGCCAGGTCGCCCATGCGGAACGGGCCCATGGCGAAACCGAACTTCTCGATCGCGCGGTCCACCTGCTGCGGCGTCGCGCCCTCGTCCAGCAGGAAGCCCGCCTGGCGGCTGTACTGCTCGATCATGCGGTTGCCGATGAAGCCGTCGGTGACGCCGGAGACCACGGCCGTCTTCTTGATCTTCTTGGCCAGCGCCATCACGGTGGCCAGCACGTCCTTGCCGGTCTTGGCGCCGCGCACCACTTCCAGCAGCCGCATCACGTTGGCGGGACTGAAGAAGTGCAGCCCGACGACGTCGGCGGGCCGCTTGGTGAAGGCCGCGATCTTGTCGACGTCGAGCGTGGAGGTGTTGGACGCGAGGATCGCGCCCTTCTTCATCACCTCGTCGAGCTTCTCGAAGACCTTCTGCTTGACGCCCATCTCCTCGAAGACCGCTTCGATCGCCAGGTCGGCGTCGCCGATCTCCTCGTACGAGAGCGTGGTCTTGAGCAGCGCCATGCGCTGTTCGTACTTGTCCTGCTTCAACTTGCCGCGCTTGACCTGCGACTCGTAGTTCTTGCGGATGGTGGCGATGCCGCGGTCCAGCGCTTCCTGCTTCATCTCGAGGATGGTCACCGGGATGCCGGCGTTCAGGAAGTTCATGGAGATGCCGCCGCCCATGGTGCCGGCGCCGATCACGGCCACTTTCTGGATCTCGCGCTTGGGGGTGTCTTCCGGCACGTCGGGGATCTTGCTGGCGGCGCGTTCGGCCACGAACAGGTGGCGCAGCGCCCGGCTTTCCGGCGTGAACATCAGCGCGGTGAAGATCTCGCGCTCGTAGGCCATGCCTTCATCGAACTTCTTGCGGGTGGAAGCCTCGACCGCATCGACGCACTTGGCCGGCGCCGGGAAGTTCTTGGCCATGCCCTTGACCATGTTGCGCGCGAACTGGAAGTACGCGTCCCCCATCGGGTGCTTGCTCGGCAGGTTGCGCACCAGCGGCAGCGGGCGCTTGTCGGCAACCGAGCGGGCCAAGGCGATCGCCTCTTCCAGCAGCGACTCTGGCGACGCAGCCATCTTGTCGAACAGTTTCTGGCCCGGCAGCTGGGCCAGCATCTCGCTCTTGACCGGCTCGCCGCTGACGATCATGTTCAGCGCGGCTTCCACGCCCAGCACGCGCGGCAGGCGCATGGTGCCGCCGGCGCCGGGGATCAGCCCCAGCTTCACTTCGGGCAGCGCGACGTTGGTGCCCGGCGCGGCGATGCGGTAGTGGCAACCCAGGGAGAGCTCGAGGCCGCCACCCATCGCGACCGTGTGGAGCGCGGCCACCACCGGCTTGGACGAATTTTCCAGCGCCAGGATGACGGACAGCAGGTTCGGCTCCGCCGTCGCCTTGGCCGTGCCGAATTCCTTGATGTCGGCGCCACCGGAGAACGCCTTGCCGGCGCCGGTGAGGACGATCGCCTTGACGGCCGGATCGGCGTTCGCCTTGTCGAGGCCTTGCGCTATCGCGGTGCGCGTGGCATAGCCGAGGCCGTTGACCGGGGGATTGTTCAGCGTGATCACGGCGACATCGCCATTGACCTTGTATTCAGCCGTCATGCTGGTTCCTTGGAAGAGAAAAGAACGGTCGTTCTTTTTCGCGGATTGTAGGGTGGTCCAGTGTGCCGGAAAACGCGCTCTGTCCGGCGGGGGACATCACCGGGGTTCACCTGCGGGCGCACCCTGGCTCGCAACCCGGACGCCTCAAACCTCCAGCCATTCCTTGCGGATGTACGCATCCGCGCGCAAGCTGTCCGGCGTGCCGTGAAAGACGATGCTGCCGTGGCCCATCACCAGCGTGCGATCGGAAATCGCCATGGCGATCGTGAGCTTCTGCTCGATCAGCAGCACCGACACGCCCCGCGTCTTGAGCGTCTTCAGGTACTCGCCGACCAGCTCGACGATCTTGGGCGCGAGGCCCTCGGTCGGCTCGTCGATGATGATCAGGTCCGGGTCGCCCATGAGCGTGCGGCACAGGGTCAGCATCTGCTGCTCGCCACCCGACAGCACGCCCGCTTCGGTGTGCTGGCGTTCCTTCAGCCGCGGGAACATCTCGTACATGTCGTCGAAGCTCCAGCGCGCGTTCCTGGGCCGCGCGCTCTTCTGGCCCAGCATCAGATTCTGGTGCACCGTGAGGCGCGGGAAGATGTCGCGGTTCTCCGGCACGTAGCCCAGCCCGAGATGGGCGATCTCGTAGGGCTTGCGGCCCTGGATCTGCTGGCCCTTCCAGGCGACCTGGCCGGTGCTCTCCACCATGCCCATGATCGCCTTGGCGGTGGTGGAACGGCCCGAGCCGTTGCGCCCCAGCAGGGCCACGATCTCGCCTTCGGCCACGTCGAACTGCACGCCGTGCAGCACGTGGCTCTTGCCGTAGTAGGCATGCAGGTCGTCGACCTTGAGGATGGTCATCTCAGTGCCCTCCCGACTGCTGGTCGGCGACCGGCGAACCGAGGTAGGCCTCCTGCACCTTCTGGTTGGCGCGCACGTTGTCCGGCGTGTCGAAGGCGATGACTTCGCCGTACACCACCACGGCGATCTTGTCGGCCAGGCCGAACACCACGCCCATGTCGTGCTCCACGGTCAGCAGCGTCTTGCCCACGGTCACTTCCTTGATCAGTTCGATGAAGCGCCGCGTTTCCTCCCGGCTCATGCCTGCCGTCGGTTCGTCCAGCAGGATCACGTCGGCGCCGCCCGCGATGGTGATGCCGATCTCGAGGGCGCGCTGTTCGGCATACGTGAGGTTGGTCGCCAGCACGTTGCGCTTGCGCGCGAGGCGGATCATCTCCAGCAGTTGCTCCGCCCGCCGGTTCACTTCGTCGAGCCCGGACAGGAAGCGCAGGAAGGTGTAGCGGTAACCCATGCTCCACAGCACCGCGCAGCGCAGGTTCTCGAAGGTGGAGAGCCGGCCGAAGATGTTGGTGATCTGGAAGCTGCGCGACAGGCCGAGCCGGTTGACCTCGAAAGGCTTCTTGCCGTCGATGCGCTTGCCGTTGAGCATGACCTGCCCGCTGCTGGGGGCCAGCCGGCCGCTGATCAGGTTGAACAGCGTCGACTTGCCGGCGCCGTTGGGCCCGATGATGGCGATGCGCTCGCCCGCGGCCACCTGCAGGTCGACGCCGCGGATGATGTCGGTCTTGCCGAAACTCTTGCGCAGGTCCTTCAGTTCCAGGGCCCAGGGCCCGCCGCCCGCTTGCGCGCTCATGCTGTCTCCCGGCGCTTGGTGTCGCGCTCTATTTCTTCCTGGATCGTGTTCCATTGCTTCGAGTAGGAGCGACGGGTCAGCTCGAACAAGCCGAGGCCCGTGAGCGCGAGGAAGATCGCGCCGGCCCAGCTGTCGACATGCTGCGTGTCCAGGCGGGCGCCGAGGAAAGGCACCACCGGCCCGAGCGCCGAATTGAGCTGGATGTGATAGATCATCTCCACGATCGCGGCGATGCCCAGGGCCGCGCAGAGGATGGTGCCGGCCAGCGCCAGGTACGACACCCACAAGGTCTTCAGCTTGCCGAACGCCGCCACCCGCACGTTCATCATGAGCAGGCTGGCCACGCCGCCCGGCGCGTACATCACCATGAACAGGAACACCAGGCCCAGGTACAGCAGCCAGGCCTTGGTCATCTCCGACAGGAAGATGGAGGCGAAGACCAGCAGCACCGCGCCGATGATCGGGCCGAAGAAGAAGATCGCCCCGCCCAGGAAGGCGAACAGCAGGTAGCCGCCGGAACGGATGCCCGACAGGCTGTCGGCGGCATTGACGATCTCGAAGTTGATCGCCGCCAGGCCGCCACCGATGCCGGCGAAGAAGCCCGCCACGATGAAGGCGAAGTAGCGCACCCGCTGGGTGTTGTAGCCGATGAACTCCACCCGCTCCGGGTTGTCGCGCACCGCATTGAGGATGCGGCCCAGCGGCGTGCCGGTGAAGGCATACATGGCCGCGGTGCAAAGGAAGCAGTAGGCCGCGATCAGGTAGTACACCTGGATCTGCGGCCCGAAGGTGATGCCCAGGAAGGGCTGGCCGTAGACCCGGTTGGTGGTGACACCGCCCTCGCCGCCGAAGAAGCCCGGGAACATCAGCGCCATCGACGCCACCAGCTCGCCTATGCCCAGCGTGATCATGGCGAAGGTCGTGCCCGATTTCTTGGTGGTCACGAACCCGAACAGCGCCGCGAAGAACATGCCGGCGAGGCCACCGACGATGGGGATCAGCACCAGCGGGATCGGCAGTGCACCCTTGCTGGCCGCGTTCATCGCGTGGATGGCGACGAAGGACCCCAGGCCCACGTACACCGCGTGGCCGAAACTGAGCATGCCTCCCTGCCCGAGCAGGATGTTGTACGACAGCAGGATGATGATCAGGTAGCCGATCTGCGACAGCATGGTGAGGGCCAGGCTGGTGGTGAACAGGTGCGGGGCGGCGGCGAGCGCCAGCGCGAACAGCGACCAGATCACGTAGCGGCCGACGTCGAGCGGCTTGAAGCTGTAGTGCGTCTTGGTGGTGGCCATCGTGTCAGTCTTCCCGGGTTCCGAGCAGGCCCCGGGGCCGGAAGATCAGGATCAGCACCAGGAAAAGGTAAGGCAGGATGGGCGCTACTTGCGAGATGGTGAGGGACAGCAGCGGATAAGCGAAGTCCTGCTCGGTGACGACGACGCCGGCGGACTTCAGCAGCGAAGCCCCCGAGTAATCCAGCGCCACCGCGAAGGTCTGGATCACGCCGATCAGCAGCGAAGCCAGGAAGGCGCCGGCCAGCGATCCCATGCCGCCCACCACCACCACCACGAAGATGATCGAGCCGACCGAAGCCGCCATCGCCGGTTCGGTGACATAGGTGTTGCCACCGATCACGCCGGCCAGGCCGGCCAGCGCCGCGCCACCGCCGAACACGAGCATGAAGACGCGCGGCACGTTGTGCCCGAGCGCTTCCACCTGCTCCGGATGCGTGAGCGCCGCCTGGATCACCAGGCCGATGCGCGTGCGCGTGAGCAGCAGCCACACGCTGGCCAGCATCACCAGGGCGACCAGCATGATGAAGGAGCGCGACTTGGGGAACTGCGTGCCGTACAAGGTGAAGAGCGGCCCCTGCAGTTGCGTCGGCAAGCCGTAGGGCACGGTCGAGCGTCCCCAGATCAACTGCACCAGCTCGAGGATCAGGTACGACAGGCCGAAGGTCACCAGCAGCTCGGGCACGTGGCCCCACTTGTGCACGCGCCGCAGGCTGTAGCGCTCGAACAGCGCGCCGAGCGCGAACACCGCCAGCGGCGCCAGCACCAGCGCGGCCCAGAAGCCGACCAGGCCCGAGATGGTGTACGCCAGGTAGGCGCCCAGCATGTAGAAGCTGGTGTGGGCAAAATTCAGCACGCCCATCATGCTGAAGATCAGTGTCAGTCCGGAACTGAGCATGAACAGCAGCAGGCCGTAACTCACGCCGTTCAGCAGCGAGATGGTGACGAACTCCGACAAGGTGAATCCTCCGTTTCGATCGCAAAAAAAAGGCCCGAGCTGGTCGGGCCTCGTGCTACCGGCACCCGCAAGGGCGCCAGTATCTCAGGTGTCTCAAGCCGGGCGCTTCATCTGGCACGAGGTCGGTGTGCTGGCGACGTAGGGCTCGTAGTACTTGACGGGCACGAAGGTGTAGCCGGTGTTCTCGGCGTCGATCGGGTACTTGCCGCCGGCCTTTTGCCAGACGGACATGTACAGGCCCTGCTGCATCTGGTGGTCGGTCTTGCGCATCTCGACGTCACCGTTGAAGCTCTTGAACTTCATGCCGTCCATCACCGCCGCAACCTTCTTGGGGTCGGTGGTCTTGGCGCGCGCGAAGGCTTCGGACAGCATGGCGTAGGCGTGGTAGGCCGCCGACGTGTACAGGTCGTCGTTGAAGCGCTTCTTGAAGTCCTTGCCCAGGCGTTCGATGTCGCCGCCCATGTTGTAGTGGCCGTAGCCGATCTGGTAGACGCGGCCGGCGGCGGACGCGCCCATGGCGGTCGGCGTGCCGCTCACGGTGCCGTAGTAGGTGTAGAACTTGACGTTGTTCAGGCCGGCATCGTTGGCCGCCTTGATCAGCAGCGACAGGTCCGAGCCCCAGTTGCCGGTGATCACGGTGTCGGCGCCGGACTGCTTGATCTTGGCGACGTAGGGCGAGAAGTCACGCACCTGGGCCAGCGGATGCAGGTCGTCGCCGACGATCTGGATGTCCGGGCGCTTGCGCTTGAGGTTTTCCTTGGCGTACTTGGAGACCTGCTGGCCGTGCGAGTAGTTCTGGTTGATCAGGTAGACCTTCTGGACGTCCTTCTGGTCCTTCATGAAGGTCGTGATGGCTTCCATCTTCATCGACGTGTCGGCGTCCAGGCGGAAGTGCCAGTAGCTGCACTTGCTGTTGGTCAGGTCCGGGTCGACGGCGGCGTAATTCAGGTACACCACTTCCTTGCCGGGATTGCGCTCGTTATGCTTTTCCACCGCGTCGATGATCGCCAGCGCCGGGCCCGAGCCGTTGCCCTGCACCACGTAGCGCGCGCCCTGGTCCATCGCCGAACGCAGCGCGCTGGTGGTTTCCTGCGGGCTCAGCTTGTTGTCGATGCCGATGATCTCGAACTTGACGCCGGCCGCGTTCTTCTTGTTGAATTCTTCGGCCAGGAACTGGTAGGTCTTGAGCTGGTTGGTGCCGACGGCGGCCATCAGGCCGGAGAGCGGGTCCAGCCAGGCGATCTTGACGGTCTCGCCCTTCTGGGCCATGGCCGCGCCGGTCACCATGCACAGGGCACTGGCCGCCACGAGGCGCATTGCGAACTTCATCGAGAGTCTCCTGGGTGCGATTGGATGGCCCGGAGGGTACAAGTAATGGTGCGCCGCAACGCTCAGGGATTGCCCCTAAGGAGCGGGCATAGTTATCGCGCAGGCGACAGGCGCGTGCACACCTACGGGCCCGGTATTCGTAGGGTGTGCGGCTTCGCCGCGCACCTTCCCGACCTCACGCCGTCGGCAACGTGTAGTCCTTCAACTGCTCGCGCAGCCGCGTCTTCAGCATCTTGCCCGTGGCGCCTAGCGGGATGGCGTCGACGAACACCACGTCGTCCGGGATCTGCCACCTGGCCGTCTTGCCTTCGTAGAACTTCAGCAACTCCTCGCGCGTGAGGTCCATGCCCGCCCGCTTCACGATCGCCACGATCGGGCGTTCGTCCCACTTGGGGTGCCGCATGCCGACGCAAGCGGCCATCTGCACCGCCGGATGCGCCATGGCGATGTTCTCGATGTCGATCGAGCTGATCCACTCGCCGCCGGACTTGATCACGTCCTTGCTGCGGTCCGTGATCTGCACGTAGCCGTCCGGGTCGATGGTCGCCACGTCGCCGGTGGGAAACCAGCTCACGCCATGGGCATCCTTCACCAGCGGGTCACCGCCCTCGCCCTTGAAGTACTCGCGCACCACCCACGGGCCCTTCACGTACAGGTCGCCGAAGGCCTTGCCATCCCACGGCAGTTCCCCACCCGCCTGGTCGACGATCTTCATGTCGACGCCGAAGATGGCCCGGCCCTGCTTCAGCCGGATCTTCATCTGGTCCGCGGCCGGCAGGGTCAGGTGCTTGTTCTTCAGCGTGCACAGCGTGCCCAGCGGACTCATCTCGGTCATGCCCCAGGCATGCAGCACCTCCACGCCGTACTCCTCGCGAAAGGCCTCGATCATGGCCGGCGGACAGGCCGAGCCGCCGATCACGGTGCGCTTCAAGGTGGAGAAGCGCAGGCCGGCCGGCTTCATGTGCGCCAGCAGCATCTGCCAGACCGTCGGCACGCCCGCTGCATACGAGACCTTCTCCGCCTCTATCAGTTCGTACACCGACTTGCCGTCCATGGCCGGTCCGGGGAACACCAGCTTGCAGCCGGTGAGCGCCGCCGAATACGGGATGCCCCAGGCATTGACGTGGAACATGGGCACCACCGGCAACACGGAGTCGCGCGCCGACAGGCACATCACGTCCGGCAGTGCCGCCGCATAGGCATGCAGGATGGTGGAGCGATGGCTGTAGAGGGCCGCCTTCGGGTTGCCCGTGGTGCCGCTCGTGTAGCACATGCTCGAGGCGGAGTTCTCGTCGAAGGCCGGCCACTGGTAGCTGGTGGGCTGGCCGCCGATCCACGACTCGTAGCTCACGAGGTTGGGCACGCCGCTGTCCTGGGGCAGCTTGTCCGGCTCGCACAGGGCCACGTACTGCCGGATCGTCGGGCATTTCGCATGCACCGCCTGCACCAGCGGCAGGAAGGTGAGGTCGAAGCAAAGCACCTGGTCTTCCGCATGGTTGGCGATCCAGGCGATCTGCTCCGGGTGCAGCCGCGGGTTGATGGTGTGCAGCACGCGGCCGGAGCCGCTGACGCCGAAGTACAGCTCCAGGTGCCGATAACCGTTCCAGGCCAGCGTCGCCACGCGGTCGGAGAACAGCAGCTGCATGCCATCCAGCGCCTGCGCAACCTGGCGCGCGCGCCTGGCGACGTCGCGCCACTGGTAGCGGTGGATATCGCCTTCGACCCGGCGCGACACGATCTCGCCGTCGCCGTGGTGGCGCTCGGCGTGCTCGATCAGGGACGAAATCGACAGCGGTTGGCTCTGCATCAGGCCCAGCATGTTTTGTCTCCTCGCAGCGTGGCTATTGGAAGGCGCAATGCTAAACCGGGCGGCCGCCCGCCGGATTCAGTGCTCGGGGCCCGAGCCCATGGCCTGGAAGAACAGGGTCACGCTGGTGCCGCGGCCGACGGTGGACTGCACCTCGATCGACCCGCTGATCGCCTGCATGACCCTTTGGCAGAACATCAGGCCCATGCCGCTGCCGCCCGCGGCGCTGCGCGTGGTGACCGGCTCGCGCGTGAGCCTGGCGAGGATCTCGGGCGGGATGCCGGGGCCGTTGTCATGCACGATGATCCAGCCGCGGCGCCCGACCGGCCCGTCATCGGCCGCACCGACCTCGAAGCGCAGGCGCGGTTGCGGCTGCCCGCGCAGCGCGATCAGCGCGTTCTTGGCCAGCGTGCACAGCACGAGATACAGCAGGTCGCGCCGTCCCGGCAGGCGGAAATCGCGCTGCACGTCGATCTGCGCCCAGGCGCGCTCGTTCTCCTCGAACGGAAATTCGTCGAGCAAGGCGTCCACCAGGCTGCTGGCCGTGATCGACTGGGGTTGGGCGTCCGGGTAGGCGTCCCGTGCCGACTGGACGAAGGTGGAAACCAGCGACTGGCAGTACAGCGCGCGGCGTTCGGCACGCTCCAGCGCGCCGACCAGCTCGCCGGGATATTCCTCCGAGAACTGCGCGATGCCCGGCGGCGAGTCGGGCAGGTGGCGCGCCGCGACGGAGCCGACGTAGCCGCGCACCGTCGCCAGGGGCGTGTTGAGTTCGTGCGCCAGGAAGCCGAGTGCTTCGCGCAGTGCCGCGACCCGGCTTTCGTTGACCATGCGGTCCAGGGCCTGCTGCCGGTAGAGGGCCAGCGCTTCGCGCAGGGCCTCCCGCGTGGCGTCGCCGTCCAGCGGCTTTTCGAGGATGCGGAACACCTTGCCCTGGTTCACCGCGGCGATCGCGACATCCTTCTCGGCATACGCGGTGGCCAGCAGCCGGACCACGTGCCGGTAGTCGCGGTGCACGGCTGTCAACAGCTTCATGCCGTCGCGCTCCGGCATGCGGTAGTCGGTCACCAGCACGCCGAACTCATGGGGCCGCGCCGCCAGCATCGCCACCGCCTCGTCGGCACCGCCGGCCGTGGCGACCCTGAACTCGTCGCCGAACTCGAGCGCGAACCACTTGCGCGAGGTCGGCTCGTCGTCGACGAACAGGATCAGCGGGCCGTCGCCGGGCAGGTCGGAGCCGTGCATCAGTGGCACCGTCAATCCTCGTTGCTGGTACGCGCCTCGGCGGCGCAATACGCCTTCAGCGCGGTGTCGGTGCGCTGGGCCAGCACCTGCAGCTGGTCCAGCCAGCCGGCAGGCGGCCAGTTTTCCTGTTCGAGCAGCGGCACATAGACGCGCCGCACCTGCTGGTACAAGGCCTGCGCCCCCGCCTCGCCGCTCATGCCCAGCAAGGAATGCAGCGCCGACAGGCTGGTCTCGCGGTCGTCGCGCCCGACCGCGTCGTGCAGCTTCCCCAGCAGCCTTGCCATCTCGGGCAGGTAGTCGTTCACCAGTTCACCGAGCATGCCCAGGCGGCGGTAGCTTTCCAGCCGCGAGAAGTTCAGCAGGCCGTCGTCCGGCACCGGTGCCGGCGTCGCCCCCGGGGAGGCGACCGCGCCCACCGGACGGCCGCTCACCGCCTTCACCAGGGCTTCGTACAGCAGGCCCTGGTCGACCGGCTTGACCAGGAAGCCATTCATCCCCGCGGCCCGCGCCGCGGCCACGGCCGCTTCGTCCGAACGCGCCGTCAGGGCGATGATCGGGACGTTGGACCAGCTGGCGCCGCCGCCGCGGATCACACGCGCCGTCTCCAGGCCGTCCATGCCGGGCATGTGCAGGTCCAGCACCACGGCGTCGAAACCTTCCAGCGCGTGCAGCTGGTCGATCACGCCCTTGCCATGCTCCGCCTCGATCACGGTCGCGGCGGCATTGGTCAGGTAGGCGGCGACGGCCTTGCGGTTGAACGCGCTGTCATCGGCCAGCAGGATCCGCCGCCCCGCGAGCCGGCCCACGATGCCCGACGGCACGCCGCGCGGCTGCTGCACCAGCGCCTGCAAGGCGGCCAGCAGCGGCAGCTGCGCGCAAGGCTTGCTGACGTAGCCGTCCATGCCGCTGCGCAGCGCCCGCTCCCGCGCCAGGTGCGGCGGCTCGCTGGTGTAGGCCAGGATGCGGACATCCTGGTTGATGCCCGGTTCGCGCCGGATCTTGTCGGCCACGGCATAGCCGTCGACGCCGGGCATGCGCAGGTCCAGCAGCACGATGTCGTAGGGCCGCCGCTCCATCATCTTGAGGGCGGTCTGACCGTCGGGGGCTTCCTCGAGTTCGGCCGTCAGCGCGAGCAGTCCCAGCTTCTGCCGGGTCGCCATGCGCTGCACCGGGTCGTCCTCGACGATCAGCAGCCGCTTGCC
>JAQGMY010000006.1 GCA_028292105.1 Ramlibacter sp. | reverse complement strand
TTCGGCAGCACCGGTCCCGCCGCGCACCGGCCGGTCTACGACAGCGTGGCCCAGGCGGCCAGCGGCTTCCTCGGGCTGCTGGTGAACCCGGGCAACCCGCGGGTCGTCGGCCCGGCCATCGCCGACCTGGTGACCGGCTTCTATGCCGCCTACGGCATCCTCGGGGCGCTTTACGAGCGCGAGAAGACCGGTACCGCGCGCAAGGTGGAACTGTCGATGTTCGAGGCGATGACGCACTTCAACCTCGACGCCTTCCAGCACCTGTTCTCGGCCAACGAGGTGATGGGGCCCTACAGCCGCCCCAGCGTGTCGCAGTCGTACGTGCTGGAATGCTCGGACGGCAAGTGGGTGGCGCTGCACATGTCCTCGCCGGAGAAGTTCTGGCAGGGCCTGGCCGACGCGATGGAAAAGCCCGACATCTTCCAGGACGAGCGCTTCGGCAGCCGCCAGGGCCGCATCGAGAACCAGGACGCACTGCTCGGTGTGCTGCGCGAGATCTTCAAGGGCCGCGAGCGGGCCGAATGGTGCCGCCGCCTGGACCACAACGACGTGCCGCATTCCCCGATGTACACGACCGCCGAAGTGCCTGAAGATGCCCAGGCCAGGCACCTGCAGCTGTTCGTGGAGACCGAGCATCCCGTGGTCGGTACCTTCCGCACGGTGCGCTCGCCGGTTTCCTTCGACGGCGAGCGGCCGCTGGAGGTGACGGCGCCGCCGGTGCTGGGGGAACACAACGACGAACTGGCCGACGGCTGGAAGCCACGCAAGCCCACGGGCAAGGAGACAAGCCGATGAAGATGCGACGTGCCGTGCTGGGCGCGCTGGCCGCTGCCATTCTGGCCGCGCCGCTGCTGGCGCACGCGCAGGACTATCCCGCGCGACCGATCCGCATGGTCGTCCCGTTCGGCCCCGGCACCAGCACCGACATCGTCGCCCGCGTGTTCGCCGAAGCGATGTCCAGGCCGCTGGGGCAGGCCATCGTGGTGGAGAACAAGGCCGGCGCCGGCGGCAACATCGGCAGCGACCTGGCGGCCAAGGCCCCGGCGGATGGCTACACGATCCTGATGGGCACGGTCGGCACGCACGCGATCAACCCGGGCCTGTACCGCAAGATGCCTTACGACGCGCAGAAGGACTTCGTCCCGATCGGCTTTGCCGGCTACACGCCGACGCTGCTGGTGGTGGCGGCCAACTCGCCGTTCCGTACGCTCAAGGACCTGCAGGCTGCGGCCGCCAGGAGCGGCGGCATCAGTTTCGCGTCGGCTGGCAACGGCACCTCCGGCCACCTGGCGGGTGAACTGCTCAAGGCCCGGCTGGGCGGAGAGATGGTGCACGTGCCGTACAAGGAAGGCGGGCTGGCGATGTCCGACGTGATGGGCGGGCAGGTGCAGTTCATGTTCTATCACCCGGCCGCCGTGATGCCGCAGGTCAAGGCCGGCAAGCTGCGCGCGCTGGGCGTCTCCAGCGCCAGGCGCACCGCCGCCGCGCCGGACGTGCCGACGATCACCGAGCAGGGTTACGGCGAGTTCGACCTGGTCGCGTGGTTCATGCTGTACGCGCCTGCCGCCACTCCCGCGTCCGTGCTGGCCAGGCTGCGGGACGCCGTCGCGCAGGCGGTGGGCAACCCCGAGGTCAAGGCCAGGCTCACTGCGCAGGCGCTCGAAGTGCCGCTGCTCAAGCCCGACGAGCTCACGGCCTTCGGGCGCACCGAACTTGCCAAGTGGTCGGACCTGGTCAAGCGCTCCGGCGCCCAGGTGGACTGATTTCCCCGTCAGCAGAATTTCAATAAAGAACCAGGAGACAAGCATGACCTTCACCCGCCGCCGCATCCTTTCCGCCTCCGGCGCCGCGCTCGCCCTGCCGGTGCTGGCGCAGGCGCCCGCCGCCGCGCCGCTGCGCATCGGCAGCACGCTGGCCCTGACGGGGCCGCTGTCTTCGACGGCGCTCACCCACAAGCTGGTGGGCGAGATCTACGTCGACCAGTTGAACAAGCGCGGCGGGCTGCTCGGGCGGCGCGTCGAATGGATCGTGAAGGACGACCAGTCCAAGCCCGACCTGGCGCGCACGCTGTACGAGCAGCTGGTGACCAGCGACAAGGTCGACCTGCTGATGGGCCCGTACGCCACGGGCGCCATCCTCTCCGCCATGGGCGTCGCCCAGCGCTACAACAAGGTGCTGGTGCACCACACCTTCGGCATCCCGTCGCTGGCCAAGTACGACATGCAGTTCCCGGCCTGGTCGCTGGGCTCCGACCCGCAGACCACGGTCTCGAACTCGCTGTTCGACCTGCTGGCCACGGCGAAGAAGCCGCCCAGGACCATCGCCATCGTCACCAGCAAGTTCCCGTCGATCCACTTCATGTCGCTGGGCGGCCGCGAGGTCGCCAAGAAGCGCGGCCTCAAGGAGGTGCTGTTCCTCGAATGGGAATTCGGCAACCGCGACTTCGGCCCGATCGCCGCGCGCGTCAAGGATGCCAATCCTGATCTCGTGTGGATGGGCGACATCGGCCTGGAAGGCAACATGCTGCTCGATGCGATGAAGAAGATCGACTACGTGCCGCCGCTGCACTTCCACCTGTACCCGGCCCCCGGCCCGATGACGAAGTCGCCCGAAGGCAGCAACGCCCTGGCCGTGACGATCTTCGAGGAGCACCCGCCCTTCACCAACTCCGGCGTGGCGGCTGAATTCGTGCGCACCTTCAACGAGCGCGCCGCGCAAGCCGGCCTGCCGGACACGCACGTCGAGGTGCAGGCGGCAGCTTCCTATTCCGCCTGGCAGATCCTGGAAGCCGGCGTGCGCGGCGCCAACAGCTTCGACGACAGGAAGATCGCCGACTTCCTGCGCAAGAACAAGGTCGACACCATCCAGGGCCGGCTGCGCTTCGACGGCCCCGGCAACTACGGCGACGACCTGATGAAGATCAAGCAGGTGCAGGGCGGCACCTGGAAGGTGATCTGGCCGACCTCCTTCGCCGCGCCGGGCGCCTCCCTGCAGACGCGATGAGCGCGCCGGGTCGATGACGCTTCCCAGCCTCAACCTGCTGCTGCAGTCCATCCTCTCGGGCATCTTCATCGGCAGCTTGTACGGGCTGATCGGGCTGGGGCTCGGGCTCACCTGGGGGCTGCTGCGGCAGATCAACCTGGCGCACTTCGGCCTGGTGTTCCTGGGCGGCTACATCAGCTACCAGATGGCGACGGTGTGGCACCTGGACCCGTTGCTCGCCTTGCTGGTGGTGCCGCCGGTGTTCTTCGTGGTCGGCGTGGCGATGCAGTGGGTGCTGTCCCGCTTCGCCATCACGCCGTTCAACTCGCTGCTGGTCACTTTCGGCATCGCCGTGGTGATCGAGAGCGGCATCCAGGCGGTGTGGACCGCCGACTACCACCGGCTCGAGTCGCGCTACAACGCGATGAAGTTCATGGTGGGCAAGTTGTACGTGCCCATCCCCGAGCTGCTGACCCTGGTGCTGGCGCTGTCGCTTTCCTTCGCGGTGTGGGCCGGCATGCGCTACACCGACGTCGGCAAGGCGCTGCGGGCGATGGCGGAGGACGGGCCGATCGCCGCCGCCTTCGGGGTGAACTCCAGGACGATGTCGCTGGCGCTGGCGGGCGGTTGCGCGGCGCTGGCCGGCGTGGCCGGTGTCTGCGTGGCGCTGACGTTCGCGCTGACGCCTTCGCAGATCTTCGCCTGGGTCGGCGTGGTGTTCGCCACCGTCATGCTGGGTGGCCTGGGGAGTGCGCTGGGGCCGCTGATCGCCGGCGTGATCATCGGCGTCAGCGAGGCGGTGACCATGGCGGTGGCCTCGCCCTCGTGGGCGCCCATCGTGTCGTTCTCGCTGCTGATCGTGATGCTGCTGTTCCGCCCTGGAAAGACCTAGAAAAAAATGAACAAGACGGTCGCGGGCATCCTCGCCGCGGGAGCGGTGCTGGCCACCCTTCCCTGGCTGGGGATCCCCTCCTTCTACGAATCCATCCTGTACCTGATGTGCCACTGGGCCGTGCTGGCGCTGTCGTGGAACATCCTCTCGGGCTACTCCGGCTACTTCTCCTTCGGCCACGGCGCGTTCTTCGGCATCGGCATGTATGCGACGGCGGTGCTGGCGGGCAAGCTGAACTGGCCCTTCCTGGCCACGCTGCCGTTCGCGGCCTTGATCCCGGCGCTGATCGGGCTGTTCATCGGCTTCGTGGTGTTCCGGGTCAAGTCGGTGCGCGGCGAGCTGTTCGCCCTGCTCACGCTGGCGGTGACCTTCGTGGTGTCGACCATCATCGTCAACACGTCGATCGACGGCGGCCCCGGCATCTACCTGAACGCGGTGGAGATCCCCAGGCTGGCGCCGGCGCCTTCGTCGTCCATCTACCTGCTGATCCTGGCGGCGACGGTGATGACATTGGTGATCTCTTACAAGGTCTACTCGTCCAAGCTGGGGCTGGGCCTGTTCGCCATCCACGACGACGAAGACGTCGCCGAGGTGATGGGGGTGCCCACCTTCCGCTACAAGCTGGTGGCCTTCGCCATCTCCTGCGCCCTGGCGGGGCTGGCCGGCGGCATCCACGCGCTGTTCGTGTCGTACGTGACGGCCGGCGAAACCTTCAACATCACCGTGCCGCTGACGGTGGTGCTCATGAGCGTGCTGGGGGGCACCCGGCACTGGGCGGGACCGGCCGTGGGCGCGGTGGCCATCACCGGCCTGCTGTACTTCTTCACCGCCGGGAATTACGCCGTGGCCGGCCGGGCCGCGGTGGGCGTGATCCTGGTGCTGGTGATCCTGTTCATGCCGAACGGCATCCTGGGCTTCCTGCTCAAGCGGCGGGCGTCCAAGGCCGCAGTAAAGATCGACGGGGCGGTGAAAGAGGATGTCATCCCGGGCTCGACCCGGGATCCATCTCCCGCCCCCGTCCGCGTGCGGCCCGCCCACGCCATCGGCGCCCCTCTCCTCGAAGTGCGCGAGCTCTCCAAATCGTTCAAGGGCGTGCAGGCGCTCGACAAGGTCACCCTGCAAGTCCGCCAGGGCGAAATCCTCGGCATGCTCGGCCCCAACGGCTCCGGCAAGTCCACCTTCATCAACGTCGTCAGCGGCCATTACCCGCTGTCCGGCGGGCAGGTGCTGTTCGACGGCCGCGACCTCACCGGGGTGCCGGCGCACCGCATGGCGCACGCCGGCATCGCCCGCACCTACCAGATCCCGCGCCCTTTCGGCCACATGACGGTGCTGCAGAACGTGAGCATGGTGGCGATGTTCGGCGGCGCGTCGCTCAAGCAACACGAGGCCACGCGCGAGGCCTGGAAGTGGCTCGAGTTCACCGGGCTCGAAGCCCGCGCCCATGCCCTGCCCGAAGACCTGAACCTGCACCAGCGCAAGTTCCTCGAGCTGGCCCGGGCCCTTGCCGCGCGGCCGCGCCTGGTCTTGCTGGACGAAGTGCTGTCCGGCCTCACCCCCGGCGAAATCAACGAGGCCATAGAGCTGATCCGCCGCATCCGCGACCAGGGCTCCACCATCGTGTTCGTCGAGCACGTGATGCGCGCCGTGATGGCGCTGACGGACCGCATCGCGGTGTTGAACCACGGCAAGCTGATCGCGCAGGGCGAGGCGCACGAAGTGATGAAGAACCCTGAAGTCGTGAGCGCGTACCTCGGAAAGCCGGCCCATGCTTGAAGTCGCCAACCTGCAGGTGAACTACGGTGCCGCCCCCGCCCTGTGGGACGTCTCCATCCGCGTCGACCGCGGCGAGCTGGTGTGCGTGGTCGGGCCGAACGGCGCCGGCAAGAGCACGCTGATCAACGTGATCGCCGGGCTGCACCGGGCCAAGGGCGGCCGCCTCGCGTTCGAGGGCCAGGACATCACGCAACTGGCCAGCCACCGTTTCTGCGCGGCCGGCATCGCGATCGTCCCGGAAGGCCGCCGGCTGTTCACGGGCATGACGGTGCAGGACAACCTGGAGCTGGGCAGCTACCTGCCGCAGGCCAAGGCGCATCGCGCAGCCTCGATGCAGCAGGTGCTGGCGCTGTTCCCGGCGCTCGAGCAGAAGCTGCCCATGCCGGCCGGCTCGCTGTCCGGCGGCCAGCAGCAGATGGTGGCGATCGGTCGGGCGCTCATGAGCCGGCCGAAGCTGCTGCTGCTGGACGAGCCGTCGCTGGGACTGGCGCCGACCGTGGTGCTGGACATGTTCAAGGCGATCCGCGAGATCAACGCGACGGGCACCTCGGTGCTGCTGGTGGAGCAGAACGTGGCCATGGCGATGGAGATCGCCAGGCGGGCTTACGTGATGGAGGAGGGCAGGATCGTGGCCGATGGCCTGGCCAGCGACCTGGTCAACCGGCCGGAGATCCAGAAGGCTTACCTGGGGCTGGAGGCTTAGCCAGGCACGGGAGAACACGTCGTCCCGGCCTTGCGCCGGGATCCATGGAGTCCGAGTGTTTCGTCCCGCGGAAAACTCATTTGCCGCCGATCCTCTTCCACCCACCCCTTCCCGCCCCTAGAGTTCGCCCCAACAAGGAAACCCATCATGACCGCCGATCTCACCGACAAACTCCTCATTCGCGAACTCGTGGAACGCTGGGCCGTGTGGCGCGATGCCGGCGACTGGGAGCGTTTTGCCACCGTGTGGCACCCCGAGGGCGTGATGATGGCCACCTGGTTCCAGGGCCCGTTCAAGGACTTCATCCGGGTCACCCAGGAAGGCTGGGACAAGGGCGTGAGCATCCTGCACTTCCTGGGCGGCTCCGCCATCGAGGTCAAGGGCGACCGCGCCATCGCGCAGACCAAGATGACGATCTCGCAGCGCGGCATGGTCGAAGGCACCGGCGGCCCGGTCATGTGCGACGTGGTCTGCACCGGCCGCTTCTACGACTTCATCAGCAAGCACGACGGGCAGTGGAAGGTGCTGCATCGCCAGCCGATCTACGAAAAGGACCGGATCGACCCGCTGGACCCCACGGCCGAACTGAAGCTCGACACCGACTTCCTCGCGACCATGCCGGAAGGCTACCGCCACCTCGCCTACATCCAGACGCGCATCGGCTACAAGGTGAAGATGGACATGCCGATGCTCAAGGGGCCGGTGGTGCAGGAGCTGTACAAGCGCGGCGATCGCTGGCTTGCCGGCGGCGCACTGGAGCGCTGAGATGCAGCGCCACCTCACACGCCGCCAGGCGATCGCTGGCGCGGTGGCCACGCTGGCCCTGCCCGGCGCCCAGGCGCAGGCGTACCCGAACAAGCCGATCCGCGTGATCGTGCCGCAGCCGCCCGGCGGCGGTTTCGACAGCGTCGGCCGGCTGCTGGCCGACCGCATGGGCAAGCAGATGGGACAGGCCTTCGTGGTGGAAAACCGCCCGGGCTCCGGCACGCTGATCGGCACCGACCTGGCCGCCAAGGCGGCAGCGGACGGGTACACGGTGCTGGTCGGATCGGTGTCGAACCTGGCGATCAATCCCGGGCTCTATCCCAACCTGCCTTACGACAGCCTGCGCGACTTCGAGCCGATCGGACTGGTGGTGAGCTACAGCTACACGCTCATGGCGCGCAAGGACCTGCCGTTTCGCACGCTGCAGGAAGTGATAGCCCATGCCAAGGCCAATCCCGGCAAGCTGAATTACGCCTCGGGCGGCAACGGCTCGGGCCAGCACGTGCTGGCGGCCGCGCTCTGGCGCTTGGCCAACGTCGACATCTCGCACGTGCCCTACCGCGGCGCGCAGCCGGCGTACCAGGACCTGCTCGGTGGTCGCGTCGACCTGTTCTTCGACCTCTCGCCGACGGCGCGCCCGCAAGTGGATGCCGGCAACGTGCACGCGCTCGCCGTGTCGGGCCACGAGCGCAACCCGATGCACCCGCAGGTGCCGACGGTGTTGGAAACCCGCGTGGCGCCCCTGGAGCTGGAGTCCTGGTTCGGCTTGTTCGCCCCGGCGAAGACGCCGCCGGAAATGCTGGCCCGCCTGCGTGCCGAGTTCGCCAAGGTGGCCGCCGCGCCCGACGTGCAGGAGGCGCTCGTCAAGGGCGGGGGCAAGCCGCTGGCGCTGATCGGCGATGATGCGCGCGCGGTGGTGCGACGCGACGTGGAGCGCTGGTCCAGGCTGGTGCGCACCCTGAACATCCACCCCGAGTGATTTCGAATACCTACAGGAAGAAGAAACAATGAACGTTCTCGGCATCTCCGGCAGCCTGCGCCAGGGCAGCTACAACAGCATGGCCCTGCGCGCGGCGCAAAAGCTGGCGCCGCAAGGCATGAAGCTCGACATCGCCGACATCAGCCGCATCCCGATGTACAACGACGACGTGCGTGCCGCCGGCGAGCCGGCCGAAGTGGCGGCCTTGAAGGCCCAGATCCGCGCAGCCGATGCCGTGCTGCTGGTCACGCCGGAATACAACTTCTCGATTCCCGGCGTGCTGAAGAACACGCTCGACTGGATGTCGCGCCCGCCCGAGCCGCCGTTCGACGGCAAGGTCGTCGGCATCATGGGCGCCAGCCCGGGTCCCGTGGGCACGGCCCGCGTTCAGTACGACCTGCGCAAGGTGCTGGTGTTCATGAACTCGTTCACCGTCAACAAGCCCGAGGTGTTCATCTCGCTGGCCCAGACCAAGTTCAATGCCCAGGGCGAGCTGACCGACGAGCCCACCGGCAAGTTCATCACCGACCTGCTGGTGGCGATGCAGAACCTGAAGAAGCGCGTCGGATGATTTGAGCCTGCCCTTCATCACCGACTGGCAGTTCTACGCGGCCAGCATCCCGGCGGTGATCCTGCTGGGGATCAGCAAGAGCGGCTTCGGCGTCGGCTTCGGCTCGCTCGCCGTGCCCATCATGGCGCTGGCGGTCACGGTGCCGCAGGCCGCGGCCATCCTCATGCCCATCCTGCTGGTGATGGACATGATGGGACTGGCGGCCTTTCGCGGAAAGTGGGACAAGGCGCTGCTGCGCTTCATGATCCCGCTGGGGCTGCTGGGCACCGCCATCGGCACGCTGCTGTTCAGGGCGCTCGACGAGCGCCTGGTCGCCGGCATCGTCGGCGTGTTCACGCTCACCTTCCTGGCGCAGCGCCTGCTGTTCCCGCCCAAGGCCGACAGCCCGCCGCCGCCGCGCTGGCTGGGCGCGATCCTGACCACGGCCTCCGGCTTCACCAGCTTCGTCGCCCACGCCGGCGGGCCGGCGGTGAATGCCTACGTGATCCCGCTGCGGCTGGCGCCCCTGACCTTCGCGGCCACGATGAGCGTTTTCTTCACCGTCATGAACCTGGCCAAATGGGTGCCGTACGGCTGGCTGGGGCTGCTGGACATGCGCAACATGCTGACGTCGGTCGCGCTGCTGCCGTTCGCGCCGATAGGCGTGCTGCTGGGCGTGCGGATCGCGCGCTACATCCAGCCCAAATTGTTCTACCGGCTGGTGTACCTCGGCATGCTGCTGACGGGGTGCAAGCTGGTGTTCGACGG
>JAQGMY010000495.1 GCA_028292105.1 Ramlibacter sp. | reverse complement strand
AGGCCAAGGGCTACCGTTTCCACAGCCAGACCGACACCGAGGTGATCGGCCACCTGATCGACAGCCATTACGAAGGCGACCTGTTCGAGGCGGTGAAGTCCGCCATCGCCCAGCTCCATGGCGCCTTTGCGATCGCCGTGTTCTGCAAGGACGAACCGCACCGCGTGGTCGGCGCCCGCGCCGGATCGCCGCTGATCCTGGGCGTGGGCAAGGAAGAGAACTTCCTGGCCAGCGACGCGATGGCGCTGGCCGGCGTCACCGACCAGATCGTGTACCTCGAGGAAGGCGACGTCGTCGACCTGCAGCTCGGACGCTACTGGATCGTGGACAAGAACCACAAGCCCGCGCAGCGCGTGGTGAAGACCGTGCAGGCGCACAGCGGGGCGGCCGAACTGGGCCCGTACCGCCACTACATGCAAAAGGAGATCTTCGAGCAGCCGCGCGCGATCGCCGATTCGCTGCAAGGCGTGGAGAGCATCGCGCCGGAGCTGTTCGGCGACGGCGCCTACCAGGTCTTCAAGGAAGTGGACTCGGTGCTGATCCTGGCCTGCGGCACCAGCTACTACAGCGGCTGCACCGCCAAGTACTGGCTGGAGGACATCGCCAAGATCCCGACGCAGGTGGAGATCGCGAGCGAATACCGCTACCGCGAAAGCGTGCCGAACCCGCGCACGCTGGTGGTTACGATCACCCAGTCGGGCGAGACGGCCGACACGCTGGCGGCGTTGAAGCACGCGCGCTCGCTCGGCATGGAGCACACGCTGACCGTGTGCAACGTAGCGACCTCGGCGATGGTGCGCGAATGCAAGCTGGCCTATCTCACGCGCGCCGGTGTCGAGATCGGCGTCGCGTCGACCAAGGCCTTCACCACCCAGCTGGTCGGCCTGTTCCTGCTGACGCTGGCGCTGGCGCAGTCCCGCGGCCGCCTGACCGAAACGCAGGAGGCGATGCACCTGAAGGCCATGCGCCACCTGCCGACTGCGTTGCAGGCCGTGCTGGCGCTGGAGCCGCAGGTCATCAGCTGGGCGGAGGATTTCGCCAACAAGGAGAACGCGCTGTTCCTCGGTCGCGGGCTGCACTACCCGATCGCCCTGGAAGGCGCGCTCAAGCTCAAGGAGATCAGCTACATCCACGCCGAGGCCTACCCGGCCGGCGAGTTGAAGCATGGCCCGCTGGCGCTGGTCACCAGCGAGATGCCGGTGGTGACGGTGGCGCCGAACGACGCGCTGCTGGAAAAGTTGAAGAGCAACATGCAGGAAGTGCGTGCGCGCGGCGGCGTGCTGTACGTGCTGGCCGATGCCGACAGCCGCATCGAGAGCAGCGAAGGCGTGCACGTGATCCGGATGCCGGAGCACTATGGCGCATTGAGCGCGCTGCTGCACGTGGTGCCGCTGCAGCTGCTGGCGTATCACACCGCATGTGCGCGGGGGACGGATGTCGACAAGCCGCGGAACCTGGCGAAGAGCGTGACGGTCGAATGACGGCCGTCGTGCCGCACAGCAATTGGTGACAAAAGACTTTGGCGGCGCGTAGAACAGAGTTCCGCGCCTGAATGTATGTGACAGCGCAGCACATGCGCGCGCAGTACTCGCCAGAAATCTCGCAGCGGCCTGAAACTGCTGCCGCCGTCAAGCCGGCTCAGCGCTTGCCAGCGACGCTGCGGCCGTGACACCGGCCATGGCAACCGCTGCGCGCTCTGCAGGACGCCGCGGCTGACCGGGGGGCAGGCGCTGCTGATCACATCCCGGCGGCCGTGTCGTTGGCTCTTTCGTGCCGCGCAACGCGTGGACACTTTCACAAGTTCGGAATACTTTACGCGAGGGCGTCTGTTGGGCTTCCGCGCCTGCGAACCACATCCATGCCGACACACGAATCGGCGACCGGGATGGTTCGCGGGCACCACGAGGAGGTCACCTTGAACCGCAAGTACATTCCGCCCGAGGGGACGGCGCAGGCAGCGCAGGTGCGTAGGCGACTTCCGTGGAGAGGCATGGGCTTGCCGCGGCGCCGCGAACGGCCGAACGGCTTCAGCGCCGCCCGCCACCGACTGGCCGGCATTCCGCCGCTGACGGAGTGGCGCACCGACTGCGCGAACCCGGTGGACTGCAACGCGCCCGGGGGCTTGCCCCCGCTGCCCCCGCGCGAGGTCAGCCATGCGGCACTCGAAGCGGCGGCGGGCGAGGGCCATGGCGCCGCGGGCGGTGCTTTCCAGGTCGAAGCCGCCGGTGCGGGGACCCTGCAGCAATGGAACGGTTCGGCCTGGGAGACCCTCCCTGCAGGGGGTGCCCTGATGGCGAGGGGCGACCGGGTGCGTTGGCTTCCAGCGGAAAACGCGGCGGCGTCGTTGATCGTGCGCCGGCAGGACAATACGCCGGGCGCGGGTGCCGTACGCGCGCGACGGGTTTTCATCTACGGGCTGGCGCATGTGCCCCCGGCGAGTGCATCGGCCGCAGACCACAAGGCGCAGGAGAACGAGCTCGCGCTCGCGCTGCTGGATTCGCGGCAGGAGTTGCAACGGCATTCCGAGCTGCTGATCCTGATGCAGGAGGACAAGCGACGCCGGATTGCGCTGGACCTGCACGACGGACTCGGCCAGAGCCTCAGCCTGATCAAGCTGTCGGTGGAGAACTCGGTGCAGCTGCTCGCGCAGGGCGCCTGCGGCGCGGCCGGGGAATCCCTGCGGCAACTGGTCGTTCGGGTGCAGGGCACCCTGGAGGAGCTGCGCCGGATTTCCGCCGAGTTGCGCCCGTCCATGCTGGACGACCTGGGCATCCTGCCGGCCTTGTCGTGCTTTCTCAGGGACTTCCAATCGGTGTGCGCCGGCATGGACGTGCAGGCCAGCCTGGACGTGGCGGAGCACGACGTGCCGCGTCACCTGCACATCACGATCTTCCGCATCGTGCAGGAGGCGTTCCACAACATCGTCAAGCATGCGGCGGCCCGTCACGTGCGGGTGCGTCTCGCGCGCGTGGATCAGAGCCTGCGGCTGTGCATCGAGGACGACGGCTGCGGGTTCGATCCGCAGGCGGTGCAGCGTCGCTGCTGGCCGGGCGGCGGCGCCCTGGGTCTGCTCGGTATGAAGGAGCGCGCCGGCGCCAGCGGCGGCACGTACGACCTGCACTCCGCATGCGGTGGTGGCACGCGCATTGCAGCGTCCTGGCCCTGCGGAGCCTCGGAGTGAACGGCTCCGCGCGAACCCGACCCGCTACTGCTGCGTACCTCCCCTACCGGGCGAATGCAGTGAACACTGTACGAACGTATGGGGTGGGGGCCCCAGAGCCAGTGTCCACCGGCCTCGATAAGGTGGCAGCAACGCAGGAACGCTGCGTCGGCGGACAGCGCGGCACGGGGGTGATGATGGCAGCAGCAGGTGGTCACGGCGGCAAGGTGGCGAAGGCTCGCGGTTTCACGCTCCTGGAACTGCTGGTGGTGATGGTGATCATCGGCTTGTTGGCTGCCTACGTGGGCCCCCGTTATTTCTCGCAGCTGGGCAAGTCCCAGGTCAAGGCGACACGCGCCCAGATCGACGGGCTGGGCAAGGCGCTGGACCAGTTCCGCCTGGACACCGGGCACTACCCGAGCACCGAACAGGGGCTGGCGAGCCTGGTGGAACGCCCGGCCGATGAAGTGCGCTGGGCCGGTCCGTACCTGACGAAGTCCGTGCCGGTCGATCCCTGGGGCCACGCCTATGTCTTCAGCGCTCCGGGCGAGCACGGCGATTACGACCTGCTGTCCTTCGGCAAGGACGGCAAGCCCGGCGGCGACGGCGAAGCCGCCGACATCGCCAGCTGGCAGTAGTGGAAGCGAACGGAACGGCACCATGCGCTACCAGATCAAGGCACTCGGCGAGAACGGCGTACTGGCCGTTCTGGGGGTAGACGCGCTCGACGCCGGCCAGGCGGCGCTGCAGGCGCAGGACCAGGGCTATGCGGTGATCGCCGTCAACGCGCAGGCGAGCTGGCGCGCCTGGCACTTGCCGGCCCGCCGCCTGCCGCTGGTTCTGTTCAGCCAGGAATTGCTGGCGCTGCTCGAGGCGGGGCTGTCGGTAGTGGAGTCGCTCGAGGCGCTGGCGGAAAAGGAAGCGCAGCCCGCTGTGCGCGCCACGCTGCGCCAGATCCTTGCCCGCTTGTACGAAGGACAGTCGTTCTCGCACGCGCTGCAGCAATCCCCAGCAGAGTTTCCGCCGCTCTACGTGGCGACGATCCGTGCCTGCGAAAAGACCGGCGGGCTGCCCGAAGCCTTGGGGCGCTACGTGGCCTACCAGGAGCAGATGGACGGGGTGCGGCGGCAGGTGGTCAGTGCCTCGATCTACCCGCTCATGCTGGCCGGCGTCGGTGCGCTCGTGACCGTGTTCCTCATGGTGTACGTCGTGCCCCGTTTCAGCCATATCTATGCCGAGATCGGCGGCGAACTGCCGCTGCTCTCGCGCCTCCTGATGCAGTGGGGCCAAGTGCTGGACGCACAGGGCCCGGCGGTGCTCGCGGGGGCACTGGCAGCAGTGGCGCTGGCGGCCGGCGTGATCGCGCGTCCCGGCACCCGGCAATGGCTGGCACGCAAGCTGTCCGAACTGCCGGGCGTCGGCCAGCGGCTGCACGTGTTCCAGCTCGCCCGCTTCTACCGGTCGCTGGGCATGCTGCTGCGTGGCGGCATGCCCGTGCTGCCTTCGCTCGAGCTGGTCTCCGGCTTGCTCGACCCTTCGGTGCGGGCGCGGCTGGTGCTGGCCTGCGAGCGCATCAGCGAGGGGCTGCCTTTGTCCAGTGCCATGGAACAGTACGGTCTCACGACCCCGGTGGCGGGGCGCATGCTGCGGGTCGGCGAGCGCACCGGACGCATGGGCGAAATGATGGAACGCATCGCCGCCTTCCACGAGGAGGAGACGGCGCGCTGGGTCGAGCGGTTCACGCGGCTGTTCGAACCGCTGCTGATGGTGTTCATCGGGCTCGTCGTCGGCGGCATCGTGGTGCTGATGTATTTCCCGATCTTCGAACTGGCAGGGAGCCTGCAATGAATGCGACCGTCTCCTTGCCCACGCCGGCGCTGCTGCGGTTCACGCCCGCGCAGGTGCACGCGGCCGGCGTCACCGCCGGTGAGGTGCGGCGGCCCTGGGTCGAAATCCTCCAGGAGCAGTCCGGGTTGCCGCAGGGAGAGTTCGTGCGCGCCCTGGCCACGACCCTGCACTATCGCGTGGCGGCGATGGAGGACCTGCGCCGCATGGCGCCCGCGTTCGACGTGCTTCCGTTCGCCGAAGCCTCGGACCGGCACTGCCTCGCATTGCGCGAAGACAGCGGGGCACTTGTCCTGGCGATCGGCGATCCATTCGACGGCGAGCTGCTGGCGTGGGGCGGCCAGCGCCTGCCGGGCGCTTTCGGCTGGTGCCTCGCGCATCCGGCCGACCTGGCGGCGTACCTTGCCAGCCACGAGAAATCCCTGCATGCGATGGACGCCCTTCTGGCCGGTGGCTCGGACGAGAGCGTGCGCTGCGCGGCGGCGGACCTGTCACTGCGAACCATCAGCGAGGACTCCAGCCCGGTCGTCAAGCTCGTTCATTCGACGGTTTACGACGCCCTCAAGGCGGCGGCCAGCGACATCCACCTGGAGTCGACCAGTGCCGGCCTGAGCATCCGCTACCGCATCGACGGGGTGCTCACGACCATGGGCTCGTTTGCCGGACTGGAACTGGCCGAGCAGGTGATCTCGCGCATCAAGATCATGTCGGAGCTGGACATCTCGGAGCGCCGGGTGCCGCAGGACGGCCGCTTCCAGGTGTCGGTGAACGGGCACGAGGTGGACTTCCGCGTCTCCATCATGCCGAGCATCTTCGGTGAGGACGCGGTGCTGCGCATTCTGGACAAGCAGACGCTTTCGGACCAGATCAAGGGCCTGCGCCTGGAGTACCTGGGCTTCGACGACACGACCCTGCTGCAGGTACGCAAGCTCGCCCGCGAGGCCTACGGCATGCTGCTGGTGACCGGTCCCACCGGGTCGGGCAAGACCACCACGCTGTACGCCGCGATCACCGAGATCAACCATGGGCAGGACAAGATCGTCACGATCGAGGATCCCGTCGAATACCAACTGGCCGGCGTGCTGCAGATCCCGGTCAACGAGAAGAAGGGGCTCACCTTTGCGCGCGGCCTGCGATCCATCCTCCGGCACGACCCGGACAAGATCATGGTGGGCGAGATCCGCGACGCCGAGACCGCACAGATCGCGGTGCAGTCGGCCCTGACCGGGCACCTGGTCTTCACGACGGTACACGCCAACAGCGTGTTCGACGTGATCGGGCGCTTCATCCACATGGGCGTCGACCCGTACAGCTTCGTGTCCGCGATGAACGGGATCGTCGCCCAGCGCCTGCTGCGGGTGAGCTGCCCGCATTGCGCCGAGCCCGAAACGTGCGATCCGGCCCTGCTGGCGGAATCGTCCATTTCCGCGGAGCAGGCGCGCGGCATGCAGTTCCGCAGCGGCCGTGGTTGCGGCCACTGCCGTGGCACGGGCTTCAAGGGCCGGCGCGCGATCGGCGAAGTCCTGCTGCTGAACGACGAGATCCGCGAAGCGATCGTCGCGCGGCAACCCATCCGCGTGATCCGCGAAGCGGCGACGCGCAACGGCACCCGCTTCCTGCGCGACATCGCGGTTGGAATGGTCGGGCGTGGCGAAACGACTCTCAGGGAGATCAATCGTGTCACTCTGGTCGCGTGAGCAACTCCGGGTCCTGTTCTGCCCGGGCTCGCTGGTCCTGCTGGCCGGCCGCCGCCTGCCCCACTGGCTCGGCATGCGCCAGAGCGATGACGATGAGCACGCCATCCGCGTCCCGCAGGGATCTGCCGGGCCCGCGTGGCAGCCGGCGCTCGACGCCTTGACGGCCGCCTTGTCGGAGCACGGCCAGAAGGGGTCCCATGCCACGGTGCTCCTGTCGAACCAGTTCGTGCGCTACCTGCTGGTTCCCTGGCAGGCCGAACTCGGCGACGCGCAGGAGGACCTCGCGTATGTGCGGCATTGCTTCGCCAGGGTCTACGGGAAGTCGGACCTGCCATGGGAGTTGCGCCTGGAAGGGCCATCGCCCACCGGACTGCGGCTGGCCAGCGCCGTGGATGGCCACCTGCTCGCAGCGCTGCGCGAAGCATTCGGGCGGGCCGGCATCCGGCTGGAATCGATCCAGCCGCACCTGATGGCCGCCTTCAACGCCGGACGCGTCGGGCTGCCGCCCGCCGGCGGCTGGCTCGCGCTCGTGGAACCCGGGCACCTGTGCCTCGCACTGGTCGATCACGGCCGCTGGGCGCGCGTGCACAGCGTGCGGGTCGGTCGCGAGTGGCAGCAGGACCTTGTCGCACTACTGGACCGCGAGCGTTTCCTGCGCGACGACGCCACTCTGCCGCGGCAGGTCTACGTGCACGCCCTGGACCACATCCGGCTGGAAATGCCTGTGCTCGATGGCTGGGAGTTCCGCCCATTCGCTCCGCCTGCCGTTGCCAGCACCTCCGCCCCCGCCCCCGACCTCGCGCCACCGGCACTCGCCGCCACCGCCGTCTGACGCGCCATGCGAGCCCTCCACCTCGATTTTCAGCGCGCGCACCGGCCGTGGTCGTGGCTCGGTGCCGCCGTGCTCCTCGCGGGAATCGCCGCCCTCGGACTCGCGGGCTACGACTACCAGGTCGTCTCCGGGCAGATGCAGGCGTGGGAGCTGCGCGCGGACCGGCTCGCACGTGAATCGGCGCGGCGCGCCCCACCTGCGGCGGCCCTGAGCGACGCGGCCGCGCGCAAGCAGGTGCTCGAAGTGCAGCAGGCCAACATCGTGGTGCGCGAGCTGGCCGTGCCGTGGGCTGCCCTGTTCCGCGCGGTGGACGCCAGTGGTGCCAATGGCATCGCGCTGTTGGCGCTGGAGCCCGACACGCGCAAGGCGACGGTCAAGATCAGCGGCGAGGCGAAGGACCTCGAGGCCCTGCTTGCGTATGTGACCGAACTCGCGCGGCAGGAGGCGTTCGGGGCCGTGCTGCTGCAGGGCCACCAGGTCCAGCGCGACGTGCCGGAGCATCCGTTGCGGTTCTCCGTGCTCGCGCAGTGGAAGCGGACAGCGCCATGACATTGCATCTTCCGCCCTTCATGCGCCGCCGCGGCATGCGCCTCGGCTGGGCCGGCATGTGCGGCATCGGCGCACTGGCACTCGGCCTCGCCGTCCAGGTCGCCATCCTGGCGCCGGCGCACGAGCGCGTGGACGCGGCCCGCGCCGCCGTCGCATCGATGCAGCAGCGGCTGGCCGCGGGCGGGACCGCCGCACTGGCTGCGCGGCCGCTGACGCTGGAGGAGCAGCTTGCGCAGTTCTACGCCGCCTTTCCCGAGGAACGCGATGCGGCGACGGTGATCGCCAGGATCGCGCTGGTCGCGCGCGGCAGCGGGCTGGTGCTGGAGCAGGCCGATTACAAGGCCGAACGTGACAAGGCGCTCAAGCTCACCCGCATGCAGATGAACCTGCCGCTGCACGGCTCGTACTCCACGATCCGGCAGTTCCTCTCCGGCCTGCGCGCCGAGTTGCCGTTCGTGTCCGTGGAGCAGGTACAGCTCGAGCGACAGAAGGTGGGCGATGCTGCGGTCGACGCCCGGATCCGACTGGTCATTTATCTGGGGGTGGAGTCATGAGAACGCGACAATGGCGCCAGCGGGGCCTGTTGGCCGCGCTGGCCCTCTCGATTGTCTGGACAGCGGTGTCCGGCAAGGGAGCCGGCCCGGCCGCAGCGCCGGCCCCCGCGCCGCGGGCGGCGTTGCCGCCGGCGGCCAAGGCGGGCGC
>JAQGMY010000272.1 GCA_028292105.1 Ramlibacter sp. | reverse complement strand
TGGCCGGCGCGGATCTCGCTGCGCTGGAAGATGTTGGTGGCGCAGCCCAGCGGCTCGCCGAGCACCGCGGTATCGGCCAGCGTGTCCGGCAGCTTGACGACGGCGTCGGCGGCGGCGATGTCGTACTCGGCATGCGCCTTGTACGTCAGCGCGGCGATGCGATCGCCTTCGCGCAGGCCGGTCACGCCGGCGCCTAGCGCCGCGACCCGTCCCCAGCCTTCGTGGCCGGGCGCGCCCGGCGGCTGCGGGTAGTTGAACCACTCGCGGCCTTCCCAGAGCGGCAGGCTCGATGCGCAGACCCCGGAGCCTTCCAGCCGCACCAGCACCTGGCCCGGACCCGGTTCGGGAGGTTCCAGCGTCTGGAGAGCTGCTTGTCCGGGCCCGGCGATCACACCTGCATGCATGTGACCGGCCGGCATCAGTGCGCTCCCGCCACCAGCCGCAGGCCGGGCGCGCCGACCGCGGCGCCGCGTTTGTCCTGCCGCGCCGCCAGCCACTCGAACAGCCGGCCTATGCCGTCGTCCGCGCTCACCTTGGCCTGCCAGCCGGTTTCGCGCTCGAAAGCCCGCGTGTCGGACACGTAGTAGCGCTGGTCACCCGTGCGCCAGGCGTCGAAGGACACGGAGGGCCGCTGTCCATGCAGCTGTTCGATGCGGTCCAGCAGGTCCTGCAGGCTGATCGCATTGCCGGGGCCGCCGCCCATGTTGAACGCCCGGCCCTTGAGCCGGTGGGCGTTCTGCTCGGCCAGCAGGAAGGCGTCCACCAGGTCGTCGACGAACAGGACGTCGCGCACCTGCATGCCGTCGCCGTACAGCGTGATGCGTTCCCCGCGCAGCGCCCGCAGGATGAAGTGCGCCACCCAGCCCTGGTCCTCGGTGCCGAACTGGCGCGGCCCGTAGATGCAGCTCATGCGGAACACCAGCGTCGTCATGCCGTAGCTGCGCGCGTAATCGAGCACGTATTGGTCCGCCGTCCCCTTGGAGCAGCCATAAGGGCTGTGGAAGTCCAGCGGCCGGCCCTCGTCGACGCCGCGCCCGGCGATCTGCTGGTCGACCGGCAGGTAGCGTTGCCCCTGCACCGACAGTGCCAGGTCCTCCAGGCCGCCATAGACCTTGTTGGTCGATGTCATCAGGACCGCGGGCGGCACCGGCCGCGAACGCGCAGCCTCCAGCACGTTCAGGGTGCCTTGTGCGTTGATCGTAAAGTCTTCCTGGGGGTTTTCCAGGCTGGTGGTCACGGCGACCTGCGCCGCGAAGTGGAAGACCTGCTGCACGCCGGTGACCGCTTGCGTCACCGCCGCGGCGTCGCGCACGTCGGCCCGGACGAACTCCAGCAGGTTGCCATGCTGCTGCCGCAGCCACTGCAGGTTCTGCTCTACGCCCGGACGCGACAGGTTGTCGAGCACGCGCACGCGCCGTCCCGCGGACAGCAGCCGGTGCGCCAGGTTGGATCCGATGAAGCCGGCGCCGCCGGTCACCAGGGTGGTGTGGGTGTGGTTCTGGGTCATACCGTCATACCGTCAAACCGCGGGCGCTGAGTTCGGCGCTGGCCTGCGCCACACGGTCGACCGCCGCCTGGCTGGCGAGCCAGGACGAGAGTTCGGCCAGTCCATCGTCCATCCGCACCTGCGGCGTGAAGCCCAGCACGCGCTGCGCCTTGCTGATGTCGGCGTAGCAGTGGCGGATGTCGCCGACCCGGTACTTGCCCAGGATCTCGGGACGGACCGCCTCCTTGCCGACCACCTTCGCCAGCTTGGCCGCGACTTCGCGCACCGTGAGCGGCTGGCCGCTGCCGATGTTGAAGACCTCACCGGCGGCCTCGGGCGTCTCCAGCGCCAGCCGGCAGGCGCGCGCCAGGTCGTGGACGCTGACGAAATCGCGCTGCTGCAAGCCATCCTCGAAGATCGCCGGCGGATTGTTGTTGAGGAGGCGCGCGGCGAAGATCGCCAACACGCCGGTGTACGGATTCGACAGTGCCTGGCGCGGACCGTAGGCGTTGAAGAAGCGCAGCGCGACCGTCGGGATGTTGTACGCGCGGCCTATCATCAGGCACAGGCGCTCCTGGTCGAACTTCGACAGCGCGTAGACGGACGCCAGCGCCGGCTGCTTGGTCTCCGGCGTCGGCATCGGCTGCAGCACGTTGCCGTCTTCGCCGGTGAACTCCCAGCGGCTCGCCTTCAACTGTTCCAGCGTGCGTTCGCCGACGGTGCGCGGCACGCCGGACTCGCTCTTGTACAGGCCCTCGCCATAGAGGCTCATGCTGGAGGCGACGATCAGGCGCTGTACGGGGTTCTGCGTCAGCGCTTCGAGCACGACCGCGGTACCCAGGTTGTTCACGCGCGTGTAGTGCGCCACCTCGTACATGCTCTGGCCCACACCCACCGCCGCAGCGAAGTGGTAGACGGCATCCACGCCCTTCACGGCCTGATCGACCTTGCTTCTGTCGTTGACGTCGCCGACGATCAACTCGACCTCCTTGGCGAGGTACTCCGGGCGTCGTCGCTGCTCGCCGTGGACCTGCGGGTCGAGTGAATCCAGCACCCGAACCTGATAGCCATGCGCGAGCAACTCGTCGGCCAGATGCGAGCCGATGAAACCAGCGCCTCCCGTGATCAACACCTTTTTCATTTCCAGCGCCATCCCTGTTTGTTGTTGGCCCTTCATGTTAGGGCGATGGCTCAACCGACGGGGCTGATCCGAAGGAAATTTTCGAAATCGATCACTGCAGAGCAGGCAATCTGTACCATGCTTTTTGCCTTGTCGATGAGTCGTCCTGCACGACAGCAAGTACGCAACAACGAGATAAGGCGACAACGAAAGGGAGATGAACATGGGCAAGATCAGGGTGGCCGTCATTGGCGTAGGCAACTGCGCGTCTTCGCTGGTACAGGGTGTTCACTTCTACCGAGACGCCGCGCCGGACGACTTCGTACCGGGCCTGATGCACGTGGAACTCGGCGGATACCACCCGCGCGACATCGAATTCACGGCCGCGTTCGACGTCAGCGCGCACAAGGTCGGGCTCGACCTGGGCGAAGCCATTTTTGCCGAGCCGAACAACACGCTGCGCTTTTGCGAGGTGCCGAAGCTGGGCGTGAAGGTGTCCCGTGGGATGACCCACGACGGTCTGGGCACTTACCTCAAGGACGTGGTGCCGAAGTCGACCGCCAGCACCGACGACATCGTCGGCATCCTCAAGGCGACGAAAACGGATGTGGTGGTCTCGTACCTGCCGGTCGGCTCGGAGATGGCGACCAAGTGGTACGTCGAACAGATCCTCGAAGCGGGTTGCGCCTTCGTGAACTGCATCCCGGTGTTCATCGCTTCCCAGCCGTACTGGAACAAGCGCTTCGCCCAGCGCCACCTGCCCATCATTGGCGATGACATCAAGTCCCAGGTCGGCGCCACCATCGTCCACCGCATGCTCACGGACCTGTTTCGCAAGCGGGGCGTGCAAGTCGACCGTACTTACCAGCTCAACGTAGGCGGCAACACGGATTTCCTGAACATGCTCGAGCGTGAGCGGCTGGTTTCCAAGAAGATCTCGAAGACGCAGGCGGTAACCAGCCAGCTCGGACATCCGATGAAGGCCAGCGACGTGCACGTCGGCCCCAGCGACTACGTGCCGTGGCTGGCGGATCGCAAGTTTGCCTTCATCCGTATGGAAGGCACCGCTTTCGGCAATGTTCCGCTCAGCTGTGAATTGAAGCTGGAAGTGTGGGACTCGCCCAACTCCGCCGGCGTGGTGATCGACGCCATCCGCTGCGCCAAGCTGGCGCTCGACCGTGGCATCGGCGGCGCACTGAACGGGGCCTCCAGCTACTACATGAAGTCGCCGCCGCTCCAGTTCACGGATGACGAAGCGCGCGAACTGGTCGAGGCCTTCATTCGCGGCGACGACGAAGCCGTGGTCAAGCCCAAGCGCCGCTCGGCTGCCGCCGTGAAGGCCGGGAAGCTGGCCGCCGTGCAACAGGAACTCCAAGCCACTCCCGCCATCAAGCCATGATCGAAGCCGTCAAGTTCTGGAACGAGCCCAACAACAAGTCGCACTGGGACCCGGAGATCGATCCGGGCTGGGTTCGCTATGCGGAGATGGTGAAGCTGGCCTCCGCTGCCGTGCGAGCCGAAGCGCCGGGGCTCACCCGCGTGCTCGGCGGCATCTCGCCCATCGACCCCGCCTTCATCCAGACGCTGCAGCGCGCCGGTGTGCTCGAGGCCGTCGATGCGGTGGCCGTCCATGGCTTTCCGCTCGACTGGAACCACTGGCAGCTCGACCAGTGGCCCGATCGCATCGCCGAGATCGAGGCCGTGACGCACCTGCCGGTGTGGGTCACGGAAGTGGGCGTCTCGACCTTCGGCGCCGAAGAAGTGCAGGAGTTCGGCCTCAAGCGCACCGCCGAGCTGCTGATGGGCCGGGTGCCGCGCGTGCACTGGTACTCCCTGTACGACCTGCCGAAGGCGTGGCCGGCGACGACGCGCCACCGCGAGGCCGAGGGCTCCAGCTACTACCGGCACTTCCACATGGGCCTGCTGCAGGAAGACGGAACGCCCAAGCTGGCCTGCCGGCACTTTTCCGACTACACGCCCGCATTCGGCATCTGCCAATGGTTCCACTACGAGGACCACCGGCTGGAGGACGCGGTGCGCTGGCTGAAGAAACTGGGGGTGAAGCGGCTGCGCACCGGCCTCAGCTGGGCCGACAGCTTCCGGCCCGACGCCGACGCCTGGTTCGACCGCCAGATGCAGGCGCTGGACGATTTCGACCTGACCATCACCTTCTGCTTCACGCCGGAACACCGCGGGATCCAGCCGCACCACACCAGCGCGCCGCAGGTGCCGCAGGAGTTCGCCGACTTCTGCGGCCGCATGGTGCGGCGCTACGTGGGCGGCACGGCGACGCCGATCCCGCAGGAGAGCACACAAGCCGAGCCGGCGTGACGAGCACCACCTTCCTGCTGGTGCGCCATGCGGCACACGACTGGCTGGGGCGGGGTTTTGCCGGCCGGCTGCCCGGCGTGGACCTGAACGAGGAAGGGCGGCAGCAGGCGAAGGACCTCGTTCAGCGCCTGCAGGGCGCGCCCATCGACGCGATCTACTGCAGCCCGCAGCCGCGCACGCAGCAGACGGCGCAGCCGCTGGCGACGGCACGGCAGCTGCCCTGTGCGATCGAAGCCGCCTTCGACGAGATCGATTTCGGCGACTGGATGGGGCGGACCTTCGAGGAGATGCGAAGCCTGGGCGCCGCCTGGGAGCAGTGGGTGCACCACCGCAGCAGCGCGCATCCGCCGGGCGGCGAGCCCTTCGCCGGCGTGTCGCGACGCGCGCTGGCGGGCTTGCATCGGCTGCGCGCGGCCCACCCGGGCCAGCAGGTGATGGTGGTCTCGCACGGCGACGTCATCAAGGCGGTGGTCGCCACCTGCCTGCGCGCCTCGCTCGACAGCCTGGACAGCTTCGAGGTCGCGCCGGCCTCGGTGACATCGCTCACGCTGGGCCCGGATTGGTGCAAGCTGCACCTGCTCAACGGCCGGTCGTCGCTGGGCTGAGGACCTGCCGGCGCTGGTGACGTGCGGCTTCCCGCAGCGCCGCCGCAAGCTGCTGCACCGCGCCGTCCCAGTCGCCTTCGCGCTGCTGGCGGAACAGCCGCATCGAGGGATACCAGGGCGTGTCGTCGCGCCCTTGCATCCAGCGCCAGTCCGCCTGCTGCTTCAGCAGCACCCAGGTCGGGCGCCCCAGCGTCCCAGCCAGGTGCGCCGGCATGCCGTCGACGCTGATCACCAGGTCGAGGTCGTGCATGGCAGCCGCGGCCAGCTCGATGCTTGCGGTGCGTGCCGAGAGCGCTTCGATGGCCAGCGCGCGCAGCATCGGATCGTCGGCGGCGGGTCCCTGCTGCAAGGAGAAGAACTCGACGTCCGGCACATCGAAGACCGGTGCCAGCGCCTGCAGCGTGAGCGAGCGCGTAGGGTCCCAGTCGCTGGCCGCCCACAGCAGGCCGACCCGCAGGCGCCCTTCACGCGGCGGATGCAGGACGCTGGCGCGCGGCAGCTGGGCGCGCAGGTGGGGGTAGGGCGGTGGCAACGTGCGCAGCGTGGCGCGCGTGGCATAGGCAAGTTCCATCACCTCGATGTCGACTTCATGCGGCGGCACCGGCTCGTCCGTCCAGTAGTCGTGCACAGCGCCCAGACCTGGCCCGTCGTGCAGCAGCTTGAGCAGGTGCGGTTGCACCATCAGGTGAACATGGCGGGCGCCCAGGTGCGGAACGAATCGCAGGAACTGCAGCGTGTCCCCCAGGCCGTGTTCGCAGCGCACCAGCACCACGCGGCCGGCCAGCGGCGTGCCGTCCCAGCGCAGGTGCTCGGCCCCGCGTTCGAATCCGGGCTGGCGCTGCCGGGCACGGCGCGGGAGCTCGACGCGATCCGTGGCGCGCCACGCCTGCTCCCAGTCGCCCCGGCGCATGGCGGCGAACCAGTCGCCGGAGATGTCCGCAACGGCCGGCGCGCTCAAGCCGCGAGGACGGCGCGCCGGTCTCTCCCGGAGCGGCCATTCATGTCGCGCCGGGCCTTGGCGCTCGGGGCCGCAGCCGCAGGCTGCCCGATCTTGCCGGCGCTGAGCAGCTGGTCGAAATAGGCGATGGTCTTGTTCAGGCCTTCGGTGAGCTGCACCGTCGGCTCCCAGGCGAGCTTCTCGCGTGCCTGCGTGATGTCGGGCCGCCGCTGCATGGGGTCGTCCACCGGCAGCTTGGAGAACACCAGCCTGGACGCGGAGCCCGTCAGCTCGATCACCTGCTCGGCCAGGGCGAGGATGGTGAACTCCGCCGGGTTGCCCAGGTTGATGGGACCCGGGCAGGGCCCGGCCAGTGCCATGAAGCGCAGGAAGCCTTCCACCAGGTCGTCCACGTAGCAGAAGCTGCGCGTCTGCTGGCCCTTGCCGTAGACGGTGATCGGTGCGCCCTTGAGCGCCTGCACGATGAAGTTGGACACCACGCGGCCATCGTTGGGATGCATGCGCGGGCCGTAGGTATTGAAGATGCGGCCGACCCGGATGTCGACGCCGAACTGCCGCTGGTAGTCGAAGAACAGGGTCTCGGCGCAGCGCTTGCCTTCGTCGTAGCAGCTGCGCGGCCCGATCGGGTTGACGTTGCCCCAGTAGCTCTCGGGCTGGGGATGGCAGCTGGGATCGCCGTACACCTCGCTGGTCGACGCCTGGAAGATGCGCGCATGCGTACGCTTGGCCAGCCCCAGCACGTTGATGGCGCCGAGCACGCTGGTCTTGGTGGTCTGCACCGGATCGTGCTGGTAATGCACCGGCGATGCCGGACAGGCGAGGTTGTAGATCTCGTCGACCTGCACGTGCAGCGGGATCGTCACGTCGTGACGGACCAGCTCGAACTGCGGATGGTCGAGCAGGTGCTCGATGTTGTTCTTGGTGCCGGTGAAGAAGTTGTCCGCACAGATGACCTGGTGGCCCTGCGCGATCAGGCGTTCGCACAGGTGACTGCCGAGAAAACCTGCGCCGCCGGTGACCAGGACCTGACTGCTGCCGTTGTACTTGCGCATCGTTCTTCCCTGTTCTTCGTTGATGGATCTTGTCGAAGCAACGCGGCGGGTGCTTCAGCTTTCTTTATACGCAAACTCAAGCTTTCCGTGGGGCAATGCTTGCATCTACGTGCTCGGCCGTTAAGTGAGTGCTGCCCTACAATAGAACCCGGGTCGCAACTCCGCGGCCTTTTTCTTTGTCCGATCCCGGACCCATGTAGAGGAACACCATGGTCAAAAACCTCGCCGCTGCCGTCATGGCAGCCAGCGTCTTTTCACTTCCCGTTTTCGCGCAGAAGAACGAAGCATTGAAGGTCGGCTTCGTCTATGTGGCACCGCTCACCGACGCCGGCTGGGTGCGCCAGCACGAGGAGGCGCGGCTCGCGGTGCAGTCGGCTTTCGGTGCGCGCGTGAAGACTTCGTACGTCGAGAACGTCGCCGAAGGCCCGGATGCGGAACGCGTGATCCGCGATCTCGCCGCCACCGGGCACAAGTTGATCTTCACCCCGAGCTTCGGCTACATGGAGCCCACGCTGAAGGTCGCGAAGGATTTCCCGGACGTCCGCTTCGAGTCGATCACGGGCTACAAGACCGCGCCGAACGTCGCCGTCGCGAACGCGCGCTACTACGAGGGCCGCTATCTCGCGGGCATCGCGGCGGGGCGCATGTCGAAGACGAATCTCGCCGGCTATGTCGCGGGCTTCCCCATCCCGGAAGTCCTGCAAGGGATCAACGCGTTCACGCTGGGGATGCGCTCGGTCAATCCGAAAGCGCAGGTGAAGGTGGTCTGGCTGAATGCCTGGTTCGACCCCGGCAAGGAGCGCGACGCGGCCATGTCCCTCTTCGACCAAGGCGTCGACGTGATCTCTTTCCACACCGCATCGACCGCCGTGATGGCGGCGGCGCAGGAGCGCGGCAAGCTGGCGGTGGCCTATCACTCCGACATGCGCAAGGTGGCGCCCGACGCGCAGATCCTGGCGGTCACGCACCAGTGGGGGGACTACTACAAGCGCCGCACCCAGGCAGTGCTCGAGGGCACCTGGAAGAGCGGTAACGTCTGGGGCGGCGTGAGGGAAGGGATGATCCGCGTCGGCTGGTTCGGGCCCAGGGTGCCCAAGGCGGTGCAGGACGAAGTGATGGCGCGGCAAAAGGACATCGCCTCCGGCAAGCTGAAGCCCTTCGTCGGCCCCATCGCCGACAACACCGGCAAGCTGGTGGTCGCCAAGGCACAGGCCCTGACCGATCCCCAGATCCTGGCAATGAACTTCCTCGTGTCCGGCGTGCAAGGCAAGCTCTCCAATTGAGGGCGGCGGCCGGGCCCAGCCCGCGGCATGACAATACCGGTATGCAAGCATTCCGCGCCGCCCTCCTTTCATTCGACGACGACGGATCGGCCCGCTACGAATCCGACGGACTGCTGGTCATAGGCCCGGACGCATCCGGGCGCAAGGTCATCCGCGCTGCCGGTGCGTACGCGGCGCTGTGCGCCAACTACCCCGGCTTGAAGGTGACGCATTGGCCGGGGCGCATCCTGGCGCCCGGCTTCATCGACCTGCACGTCCACTTCCCGCAGACCGACGTGATCGGCTCACCGGCGGAAGGGCTGCTGCCCTGGCTGGAGAACTACACCTTCCCGCACGAGGCACGCTTTTCCGACCATGCCTATGCAGCGGGTGTCGCACAGGTGTTCCTCGATGAACTGCAGCGCCATGGGGTGACCACCGCGCTGACCTTCTGCACCTCGCATCCGAATTCGGTCGATGCCTTGATGGAGGCGTCGGAGCAGCGCGGCCTGCGCATGATCGCCGGCAAGGTGCTGCAGGACCGTCACTCCCCCGATGGCGTGCGCGACGAGACCGAGCAGTCGCTGGCCGATTCCGAGGCCCTGATCCGGCGCTGGCACGGCCGCGGCCGCCTCGGCTATGCCATCACGCCGCGCTTTGCGCCCAGCTGCAGCGAAGCGCAGTTGCGCGGCGCCGGCGAGTTGGCCGCGTGCTATCCGGATGTGTGGATCCAGTCGCACGTGGCCGAGAACAAGGACGAGATCCGCTGGGCGCGCGAGCTGTTCCCGGACTCGCGCAGCTACCTTGCGGTCTACCAGGACTTCGGCCTCTTGCGCGATCGCGCCATCTACGCGCATTGCATCCACTTCGACGACGAGGACCGCGCCTTGATGCGCGACACCGGCGCCGCTGCGGCCGTGAGCCCCACCAGCAACCTGTTCCTGGGCAGCGGCTTCTTCGACTACGAAGCGGCCCGCCGTGTCGGCTTCAAGCACGCACTGGCCAGCGACGTCGGCGGCGGCACCAGCTTCTCGCCCTTCCACACCATGCTGGCGGCTTACTACGTGGCACGCGAAGGCCAGACCAAGCCCGGCATCAGCCTGAGCCCGCAGAACCTGTGGTGGCAGCACACCGCCGGCGCCGCGCAGGCACTCGGCCTGGACGACGTGGTCGGGAATTTGCGGGCTGGCTGCGATGCCGACTTCATCGTCATGAATCCGAAGGCCACGCCGCTGCTGGCGCGCAAGACGACGCATGCGCGCGACCTCGACGAACTGCTGTTCTCGCTGATCGTGCTGGGCGATGACCGGGTCATCGAGCAGGTCTACGCGGACGGCGCACCGCTCACGCTGACCGCGTGACCCGTGCGGCTGTGGAGGGGGGCGCTGCGCGCGCTCACTCCCGATCAGTGCGACTGGTCGGCCAGCGTGGAAGCGGTCCGCCAGCGCTCGCCACCTAGAATACGCGCAGGAGTGATGCGATGACGATCAAGAGCGACAAGTGGATCCGCAAGATGTGCGAACAGCACGGCCTGATCGACCCTTTCGAGCCCGGGCAGGTGCGCGAGGTCGAAGGCCGCCGCGTCATCAGCTACGGGACCTCGAGCTACGGCTACGACATCCGCTGCGCGCCGGAGTTCAAGGTCTTCACCAACATCCACAGCACCGTCGTCGACCCGAAGAACTTCGACGAGAAGAGCTTCGTCGACTTCCACGAAGACGTCTGCATCATCCCGCCCAACAGCTTCGCCCTGGCCCGGACGCTGGAGTACTTCCGCATCCCGCGCAACGTGCTGACCATCTGCCTGGGCAAGAGCACCTATGCGCGTTGCGGGATCATCGTGAACGTCACGCCGTTCGAGCCGGAGTGGGAGGGCTACGTCACCCTGGAGTTCTCCAACACGACGCCCTTGCCCGCCAAGATCTACGCCGGCGAAGGCTGCGCCCAGGTGCTGTTCTTCGAGAGCGACGAGGCCTGCGAGGTCAGCTACAAGGACCGCGGCGGCAAGTACCAGGGCCAGGTCGGCGTGACGCTGCCGAAGGCCTGAGGCAAGGCGGCCATGCGGCCCGCGCCCGTCCAAGCGGGTCAGCGCTGCATCGTACGCAATGCCGTGCGCGCCGCGGCCAGGTCCCAGCCCGCCCAGCCGCAACTCTTGAACAGCACCGGCCCGGATGCGCGCGCGGCGGCCGGATCGACGTCGCGCAGGCTGGCGATCTTCGCCACGTCCAATCCCGCCTGGAGCAAGTCGCCGGCCTCGTGATCGGCATCGCGCGTGTCGACCACGATGCGTCCGGAGCGCGCGATCTCCCGCGTGAGCGCCGGTGCCAGTTCGATCATGCGGGGCGTGAACGCGCCGACCGCCGCGATGAATGCGTCCTTGCGCACCGGGCCGCGCAACACCACGCCGTTGGCCGGCGTGCACGTCACCACCATCGAGCATTCCGCCAGGGCGGAATCTGCATCCGCGACAACCCGCGCGTGTAGTCCCATTTCACGGGCGCGCAAGGCCATCACGTGGGCGCTCGCTTCGGTGCGTGAGTGGATGAGGACTTCCCGGTTGCGCAGGAGTGATGCGAAAGCATCAAGGTGGGCGTGTCCCTGCGCGCCCGCGCCGACGATCAGCAGCGGACCGTCCGTGTTGGGTGCGAGCCACTGCGCTGCCAACAGGGACACGGCCGCCGTGCGGCGCGCCGTGACCGTCGGTCCATCGAGCACGAACATGCGGCGGCCCGTCTTCACGTCGAACACGACGACATCGCCCTGGATCGTTGGTGTTTTCGTGCCGGAATTGGCGGGCGTGAACGTGATCAGCTTGGTGATGGCGACTTCGGCGTCGCACGCCGGCATCACGAACAGGCTGCCACCGCCGTGTAGCGTTTGCACCAATCGTGGTGGCACTTGCGCAACGCCGTCGTGCAGCAGTTCGGTGATCGCCCTCACCAGTGCGGCGTAGGGCAGGCGCGCGGCGGTTGCGGCTGCATCGAGCAAGTCCATCATGGTCCAAGAGCCTCAAGCTGTTCCGTCAAGATTTTGTCCTACAGCATCTCGCGCCGGCCCCTCTGGCGGTGAACGCGGAGCGTGCCTAGGATGGACGCACCGAAGGAAGTCCGCCATGTCCCTCCTTGCCAACGCCTCCGATCCCGCCACCCGGCAACCACGCAGCAGCATGTTCTGGCTGCTGCTCGGGGCGCTGGCGGTGGCGCAGCTTTTTGCGTTCTGGCTCCTGTGCAGCCATCAGGTGCGCAAGGCGGAAGCGCGGCACAACGAGATGACGGTGCAGCAGATGGCGCTGGCGGACTGCCTGCAGTACATCCCCGGTTCGACCATCGCCAGTTGCTCGTCTCACATCGACCCGGCCGGGGCGGGCTTGCAGCCTGCGAACAACCCCGCCATGACCGGCGCGGTACCGGTCAGTTTCAGCTACCGCTGAGGTTGCCATGGACTTCCAGCATGCGCGCGCTGGCAGGGTGCGCGATTCCGCACCGGCGAAGCCCGGAACGTCGCTGGAGGCGAGCGACGATTTCGAAATCTTTTCGGGCCCCCCGCGCTACTGCCCCACCGGCCTGCTCGCGTCCTTTGCCTTGCTGATGGCCGGCCACGGGCGCTGCGTCCACACCACCATGATGCTCGGCGACCGCGAGTACGCGATGTGGCAGCTGGCATGCGCACGCGCCATGGACGGCGACGGCGAGCTGGCGGCAGTCGCCAGCCGCCTGTTCTCGTACTTCGACGATCCGCAGCACTCCGCCACGCCCATGATGGGCATGGCCTGAGCGCCGCCTCTCGACGCTAGATCTCCGCGGCTTCGACGAGGAAGCGCACGCGCCGCGTGCCTTGCCACTCGTCCGCATCCAGCCGGAACGCGATCGTCACCTTCGCAGGCAGCGGCTCGGTGCGGCCGAACCAGATGCCGTCCACCGGCTGTCCCTGGTGGCGCAGCTTGATGGCCAGGTGCTTGTCGCCCACCAGCCGCTGCGACACGATCTCCACTTCTTCGCTGAACAGCGGCGGCGCGAAGCCCTGGCCCCAGACCTCGGCATGCAGGGTGTCGACCAGGTCGGCACGCCGGTACTCCGGCGCCAGGGCACCGTCGGTGTGCAGCCGGCGCAGCAAGGTCGCGGCGTC
>JAQGMY010000271.1 GCA_028292105.1 Ramlibacter sp. | reverse complement strand
CGACAGGTGCGGCGCCACCGCTGCGCTGCAATGGCGGCTGACCCCACGACAAGGAGCTCGCATGAAGCCATTTCGCCTCGAATCCAGCATGAAGACGATCCGCGGTGTTTTCTATCCCACCGGCTGGATGGTGCTGATGTTTCCGGGCGAGCAAGAGGCGCGCGACGCCGGCCGGCTGCTGGCGGATAGCGGCCTCACCGACGACGCCGTGATGCTGCTGACCCCCGAGGATTTCCGCCGCGACATCGTCGGCGCCACCGGCGACGACGACCTGCTGCCGTCGGCCGGCACCGAAGGCGACACCGTGCGACGCTTCAGCGAGTGCGCCCGCCAGGGCAACTACGGGTTGATGGTGCACGCCCCATCGCACGACGAATCGGAGCGCGTGATGGAAACGCTGAAGGACGCGACGATCACCTACGGACAGAAGTACCGCATGCTGGTGATCGAGGACATCGCCTCCTAGGGACTTGCATCGCGGCGCCAGAGGCGTACGCTTGGCAGCCCTGCTTGCAAGGAGTTGCCCATGAAGCGATTCAGCGCCGACGCCGCCGGCATGACCAACATGCGCGGCGTCTTCTATCCAAGGGGCCACATGGTCCTGATGTTCCCGACGCAAGAGGATGCGGAGCACGCGGTGGATCTGCTGCGCAAGGACGGGCTCGATGAAGACGACCTGTGCCTGGCCAGGCCCGCCGAGCTGGAGCGGCTCATCGCCGGCACCCGGGACGAAGGCGAAGAAGACGTCCTGCTGCCATCGATAGGAACGGAGTCCGATACCGCGCACCGCTTCCGGCAACTGGCACACGACGGCCACTACGCCTTGCTGGTGCATGCAGCCGCCCGGCTGACGTCCGGGCACGTGCTGGACGTGCTCAAGGGCACGCCCATCTCGTACGGACAGCGCTATCGCTTCCTCTGGATCGAAGACCTGGCCTGAGCTGGCAAACACGGCGCCCGCGCGCCGGACGAAACAAAGCCCGCCGAGGCGGGCCTTTGTCCTTGCGCGCCTGGAGCCTCAGCCCATGTGCAGCCCGCCGTTCACCGAGAAGTCGGCGCCCGTGGAATAGCCGCTTTCCGTGCCCGCCAGCCAGGCGATGATCGACGCGATCTCGCTCGGCTCGCCCAGCCGCTTGACCGGGATCGTACCGACGATCTTCTCCAGCACGTCCGCACGCACGGCCTTGACCATGTCGGTGCCGATGTAGCCCGGGCTCACGGTGTTGACGGTGACGCCCTTGTTGGCCAGTTCCTGCGCCAGGGCCATGGTGAAGCCGTGCATGCCCGCCTTGGCCGCCGAGTAGTTGGTCTGGCCGGCCTGCCCTTTCTCGCCGTTCACCGACGAGATGTTGATGATGCGGCCCCAGCCCTTTTCCACCATGTCGCCGACGACCTGCTTGGTCACGTTGAACATCGAGTTGAGGTTGGTCTCGATCACCGCGTCCCAGTCTTCGCGCGTCATCTTCAGGAACATGCGATCGCGCGTGATGCCGGCGTTGTTCACCAGCACGTCGATGCTGCCGTGTTCCTGCTTGGCCTTGCCGAAGGCTTCGACGGTGGATTCCCACTGGCCGACGTTGCCGACGGAGGCATAGAAGGTGTAGCCCTGGGCCCTCTGCTCAGCCAGCCACTTGTCGTAGTCGCGCGTGGGGCCGCAGCCGGCTATCACCTTGAAGCCTTCCTTGTGCAGGCGCTGGCAGATGGCGGTGCCGATGCCGCCCATGCCGCCGGTCACGTACGCTACTTTTTGCGTCATGTTCTTTCCCCTTGTGTGTCGGTTGCAGTGGAAATGATTCTGCGCGTTCAGGCGCGTTCCACGGCGAGGGAAACCCCCATGCCGCCACCGATGCAGAGCGCGGCCACGCCCTTCTTCGCGTCACGCCGCTGCATCTCGTGCAGCAGGGTCACGAGGATGCGCGCGCCGGACGCGCCAATGGGGTGGCCGATGGCGATCGCACCGCCGTTGACGTTGACCTTGGCAGGGTCGATGTCCAGGGCCTTGTTCACGGCGCAGGCTTGCGCGGCAAAGGCTTCGTTCAGCTCGAACAGGTTGACGTCGGACGCCTTCCAGCCGGCGCGTTGCAGCACCTTCCTGGTGGCGGACACCGGCCCCATGCCCATGACCTTGGGGTCCAGCCCGGTGGTGCCGAAGGCCTTGATCGTGGCCAGTGGCGTCAGGCCCAGTTCCCTGGCCTTCCTGGCGCTCATCACCACGACGGCGGCCGCGCCGTCGTTCAGGCCAGAAGCATTGCCGGCCGTGACCGAACCGGCCTTGTCGAACGCGGGCCGCAGGCCGGCCAGTGCCTCGGCGCTGGTCTTCTTGTTGATGAACTCGTCGCTGTCGAACTGGACCGGGTCGCCCTTGCGCTGCGGGATGGCCACGGCGACGATTTCGTCCTTGAACCTGCCGGCATCCTGTGCGGCGGCGGCCTTCTGCTGGCTGCCCAGCGCCAGCGCGTCCTGCGCGGCGCGGTCTATGCCCTGCTCCTTGGCGACGTTCTCCGCCGTCACGCCCATGTGGTACTGGTTGTAGACGTCCCAGAGCCCGTCGACGATCATCGTGTCCTGCAGCTTCCAGTCGCCCATGCGCTGGCCTTCGCGCGAGTTGGGCAGCACGTGCGGGGCGGCGCTCATGTTTTCCTGGCCACCGGCGACCACGATTTCGGCATCGCCCCATGCCACTGCTTGCGCCGCCAGCATCACGGCCTTGAGGCCGGAGCCGCACACGGCATTGATGGTCAGGCCCGGCACTTCCTTGGGCAGGCCGGCTTTCAGCAGGGCCTGGCGCGCCGGGTTCTGGCCCGCGCCCGCGGCGAGCACCTGGCCCATGATGACTTCGCTGACCTGCGCCGGGTCGATGCGGGCGCGCGCCAGCGCTTCCTTGATCACGATCGCGCCGAGCTCGGTGGCGGGGATCTTGGCGAGCGAGCCGCCGAACTTGCCGACGGCCGTGCGGACGGCCGAAACGATGACGATGTCTTCCATGGGTTGCTCCTTAGGTGTCTCTTGATTCGCTCAGGCCTTGGCTTTGACGTAGCGCCCCGGTGCGGGCTCGATCGCCTTGTACTTTGCGCCTTTTCCGTAGCCCTTGGGCGCCGGGACCTGCTTGCCCGCGTGCGGCTTCAACCAGGCGGACCAGTCGTTCCACCAGCTGCCGGGATGTTCCTTCGCGCCCTCCAGCCACTCCTGCTGGGTGGCGGGCAGCTTGTCGTTGGTCCAGTAGGAGCGCTTTTTCTTCACCGGCGGATTGATCACGCCGGCGATGTGGCCCGACGCGCCCATCACGAAGCGCTTCTTGCCGGGAAGGTGCCTGACCGAGGCGTAGGCGCCGGTGATCGGCACGATGTGGTCTTCGCGCGAGCCGTAGATGTAAACCGGCAGGTCCACCTTGCGCAGGTCCACCTTCTGCCCGCAGACGACGGCCTTGCCGGGCTTGACCAGGTTGTTCTCGAGGTAGGTGTTGCGCAGGTACCAGGCATACATCGGCCCCGGCAGGTTGGTGGAGTCGCTGTTCCAGTACAGCAGGTCGAAGGGCGGCGGCGTTTCGCCCTTGAGGTAGTTGCCCACCACGTAGTTCCATACGAGGTCGTTCGGCCGCAGGAAGCTGAAGGTGGACGCGAGGTCCTGCCCCTTCATCAGCCCGCCCTTGCCCAGCTGCATCTCGCGCATCTTCACGCTCGACTCGTCGATGAACAGGTCGAGGATCCCGGTGTCGCTGAAGTCCAGGAAAGTGGTCAGCAAGGTGGCGCTGGCCAGCGGCTTCTCACCACGGGCGGCCAGCACGGCCAGCGCGGTGCCGAGGATGGTGCCGCCGACGCAGAAGCCGAGCGCGTTGATCTGTTTCGCGCCCGAGATGTCCTGCACCGCCGAGATCGCCTGCATGGCGCCGTCTTCAATGTAGTCGTCCCAGGTCTTGTCCTGCAGCTCGGCGTCGACGTTGCGCCAGCTCACCACGAAGGTGCGATGGCCCTGCTCCACCAGGTAGCGGATGAGCGAGTTCTCCGGCTGCAGGTCGAGGATGTAGAACTTGTTGATGCAAGGCGGCACGACCAGGTACGGCCGCTCGTAGACCTTGGCCGTCAGCGGCTTGTATTCGAGCAGCTGGAACAGCTCGTTCTCGAACACCACCGCGCCCTCGGTCGTCGCGACGTTGCGCCCGACCTCGAAGGCGCTTTCGTCGGTCATCGAGACGTGGCCCTGCTGCAGGTCCGCCAGCAGGTTCTGCATGCCGCGGGCGATGCTCTCGCCGCGCGTGTCCAGCGCCTTTTGCTGCGCCTCGGCATTCAGCGCCATGAAGTTGCTGGGCGCGGAGGCCGCCATGAACTGCTCCACGGCGAAACGCAGGCGGGCCTTCGTCTTGGCGTCGGTGTCAGCCGCTTCGGCCAGGCCCAGCAGCGTGCGCGCGTTCAGCAGGTAGACCGAGGCGGCGAACGATGCGAGGGGATTGCGCGTCCAGGCCTCGCTCGCAAAACGCTTGTCGCCGGATCGGGGCGCGAGCCCCTGGTTCCAGAGCTCGCCCGCTTCGCGGACGTAGGCCTGCTGCAGTTCCTGCAGCCTGGCCGGAGAAAACCGCAGCTGGGGCATGGACGGCGCTGCGGCGCCGGCCGGCTGCAGTGATTGCAAGGCTTGCGCCCACTGCTTGCCGATGTCCTGCTGCAAGCGTTGGGCGTGCGCAGCCCAGTCGGCGTCAGAATGCATTCTTGTCTCCAGATCTCTTTTTCGGTGTTATCCGAAGTATTCCATCTTCAATGCTGCAGTGCAACATCAACCGTGGGAGCCGCTTGTGTACATCGTCGTGATCGCCTGGCTCTACGTTGCGGCGATGATGGCCGTGGCCGAGGCCAACCACCCCAATGGCACGCTGTTCGGAGCCCTGGTCACGTTTGTACTCTATGGCGTCGGTCCCGTGGCACTCGTCGTGTACCTGTTCGGACGAGGCGCGCGGCGCAAGGCCCGCGAAGCGCGGGAAGCCGCCGCTTCAGCTACGCCAGACGGCGGCGGCCAGGCGCCCGCTGATGCGGTCGCGCCGGTGCGAAAAGAACCTTGAGCGATCGGAGGCCGTGCACCAGCCTGGGCTTGCGTCATTGCCATGGACGGCCTGGATGCCGATGGCGGCGAGGCGGCGACGTGCCAACGCGGGCAGGTCCGCCAGGAACTTCCCTTCGCCGCACGGACGGAAGCAGGCGTCGGCGCCCGGGTCCCACGTGACGAACGCAGCCCGCACCTCCGCGCCGACCTCGAAGGCCTGCGGTCCGATGCAGGGGCCGAGCCACGCCAGCATCTGCTCCGGGCGTCCCGCGTGCGGCGCGATGGCCGCCCACAGCGCCTCCAGCACACCCGAACCCTGCTCGCCAGCGAGCCCGCGCCAGCCGCAATGCGCGGCGGCGACCACGCCGCCGTCACGGTGCGCCAGCAGCACCGGCAGGCAGTCGGCGACCATCATCGTGCAGCCCAGGCCGCGCTCGGTGGTCCAGCAAGCATCGGCCTGCGTGCCGTCCGGCGTCGCCGCGTCGAGCCGCACCACGCCGCATCCGTGCACTTGCTGCAGGAACACCGGCCGCGCCTGCAACTGCGCTGCGAAGCGCCTGCGGTTGTCGGCGACCGCGCGCGGGTCGTCGCCGACGTGGTCACCCAGGTTCAGCGTGTCGTAGGGAGCCAGCGAGACGCCGCCGGTCCGCTCGCTGCAGGCGGACTGCACGCCGGCCGGCACCGGCCACTGCGGCGTCACGGCTTCAGGCCTCGTTGTCGGGGCAGCTGGAGGGCTGCGCCTTCTGGAACGCTGGATGCTCCATGCAGGCCTCGAACGCCGCCATCGTGCGCGTCAGCCCGCGGAAGTCGCAGTTGAAGCGCTGCCCGTTGAAGATCTGCGGCACCAGGCAGCAGTCGGCAAGGGTCGGCGTGTCGCCAAAGCTGTAGCGGCCGGCCGGCAGCCGGCCCAGCTCGCGCTCGTACATCTCCAGGCCGACGCGCACCCAGTGGCGATACCAGGTGTTCTTGGCTTCCTCGTCGACCTTCAAGTCGCGCACCAGGTACTTCAGCACGCGCAGGTTGTTCAGCGGATGGATCTCGCACGAGATCAGCTGCGCCAGCGCCCGTACCCGCGCGCGGCCGAGGGCGTCGCCAGGCAGCAGCGGCGGCTGCGGATGGGTCTCGTCGAGGTATTCGATGATGGCCATGGACTGGCTCATGAGCTGGCCGTCGTCCGTCTCCAGCGTCGGCACCAGCCGGCTCGGTGACAGCGCGGCGTACTGGTCCGCGTTGTGCTCGCCCTTGGGCAGGTGCACGGCGAGGTACTCGTAGCCGAGGCCCTTGAGTTCCAGGGCAATGCGGACGCGGAAGGACGCGGAAGAGCGGAAGTAGTTGTGCAGCTTCATGGCGGCGAGCATAAACCGGTTGTCCCCTAAACTTCGGTCCGGAACACCCCAGGAGACCGCATGCTGCATCCCCAGGCCCAAGCCCTGATGCGACTGATGGAAGAACGCGGCGTGCCGCCCACGCACTCGCTGGGGCCGCAGCAGGCGCGCGACTTCTACCGCGAGCGCCGCACCTTCACCCAGCCGGATCCGCCCGAGGTGGGCGCGGTGCGCGACCTGGCAGCGCCGGGGCCGGCAGGTCCCATCCCGCTGCGCAGCTACCGGCCCATGGGCGCAGCGCCCGGCACGGTGCTGCCGGTGCTCGTCTACTACCACGGCGGCGGCTGGGTGATCGGCGACCTCGACACGCACGACGTGCTCTGCCGCCAGCTGTGCAACGGGTCCGGCTGCGCCGTCGTCGCCGTGGACTACCGCATGGGCCCCGAAGCCCGTTTCCCGGCGGCCGTCGACGACGCGATCGCCGCCGCACGGTGGGTCAGCAGGCATGCGACCGAACTGAAGATCGACCCGGCGCGGCTGGCCGTCGGCGGCGACAGCGCGGGTGGCAACCTCGCCGCCGTGGTGGCGCTGGCCGCGCGCGATTCCGCCGACCTGCCCATCGCTTTCCAGTTGTTGATCTATCCGGCGACCGACCAGCGCCGCGGCTGGCCCTCGCACACCAGCAATGGCCAGGGCTACCTGCTCACGCGGGACACCATGGATTACTTCCATGACCACTACATCGACGACAAGAAGCACGACCTGGACTGGCGCGCTTCCCCGCTGCTGCACCCGGACCACGCCAAGCTGCCCCCCGCCTTCGTGCTGACCGCCGGCTACGACCCGCTGCGCGACGAGGGGCTGCAGTACGCGCACGCGCTGTCGGCGGCAGGCAGCCGCGCCGCGCTGGTGAACTTCGAGCGCCAGATCCACGGCTTCATCACCATGGGGCGCGTGATCGACGAAGCCAATACCGCCGTGCAACTGTGCGCGGCCCAACTCAAAGAGGCACTCTCATGATCCTGGAAATCGCCGACATCCGCATCGCCGCCGGCAAGCAGGCGGAATTCGACGCCGCCATCGCGCGCGGCCTGCGCACCGTGATCGGCCGCGCCAAGGGCGTGCAGGGTTACAGCGTCAACAAGTGCATCGAGTCGCCCGAGCGCTATGTGCTGCAGGTCTTCTGGGACACGCTGGAGGACCACACCGTGGGCTTTCGCGAAAGCCCGCTGTTCGCCGAGTGGCGCGCCATCGTCGGCCCCTTCTTCGCCCAGCCGCCGCTGGTGGAGCATTTCACCGTTCTGGTGAAGAGCTGAAGCCCGCCGGGCCGCAGCTGTCGAAAGGATCACCATGAACGCACCGCTCCCCACCGCGCAACTGCGCCAACAGCTGTACGCCGACATGCACCCGCACAACCTCACGCCGCTGTGGGAAGTGCTGCATGCGCTGGTGCCGCAGCAACCGAACACGCCATGCGTACCGGCGCTGTGGAAGTACGACCAGGTCCGGCCCTTCCTGATGCGCGCGGGCGACGCCATCACCGCCGAGGAAGCCGTGCGGCGGGTGCTGATCCTCGAGAACCCCGCGCTGCGCGGCCAGTCGTGCATCACGCAGTCGCTCTATGCAGGGCTGCAGTTGATCCTGCCCGGCGAAGTCGCCCCCAGCCATCGCCACACGCAAAGCGCGCTCCGCTTCATCGTCGAAGGCTCCGGCGCCTGGACTGCCGTCGACGGCGAGCGCACAACCATGCGGCCGGGCGACTTCATCATCACCCCGAGCTGGACTTACCACGACCACGGCAGCGAATCGACCGGGCCGGTGGTCTGGCTCGATGGCCTGGACATCCCGATCGTCCGCTTCTTCGATGCCGGTTTCGCCGGCAACAACACGGACAAGTCGCAGAAGGTCACTCGCCCGGAAGGCACCAGCCTGGCCCGCTTCGGCCACAACATGGTCCCGGTGCGGCATGACGCGCCTTACGGCGCCACCTCGCCGATCTTCAGCTACCCGTACGAGCGCAGCCGGGAAGCGCTCGAGCAACTCGAACGGACCGCCCCCATCGACGCGTGGGATGGCGTCAAGCTGCGCTACTCGAACCCGCTGACCGGCGGCTGGCCCATGCCCACCATCGGCACCTTCATGCAGCGGCTGCCGGCCGGCTTTGGCGGCAAGGCCTGGCGGCAGACCGATGGCGCCGTCTACAGCGTGGTCGAAGGCGAAGGCGAGGTCGTGATCGCGCGTGGCGAGCAGGAGCAGCGCTACACCTTCGGCCCGCGCGATCATTTCGTCGTGCCGTCGTGGCACACTGCGCGGCTTTCGTCCGCCAAGGGCGCCGTGCTGTTCAGTTTTTCCGATCGCCCCGTGCACCAGGCACTGGGCATCCACAACGAAGAAAGGTTGTCATGAGCTATGTCTTCACCCCGGCGCCGGTCGTCAGCGTGCCGGTGGTCGGCCGCGCCGAGCGCTTTCCCGCCCGCCGCATCTATTGCGTCGGCCGCAACTACGTGGAACACGCCAAGGAAATGGGATTCACCGGCCGCGAGCCGCCGTTCTTCTTCCTCAAGCCGACCGACGCGCTGGTCGTGGTTCCGGAAGGCGAGACCGGCACGATGGCCTACCCGTCGCTCACCAAGGATTTCCACCACGAGATCGAACTGGTGGCGGCCATCGGAACCGGCGGCAAGAACATCAAGGCGGCGGACGCGAAGAAACACATCTTCGGCTACGCCGTCGGCCTGGACATGACGCGCCGCGACCTGCAAGGCGACATGAAGAAGCAGGGCCGGCCGTGGTGCATCGGCAAGGCCTTCGATCAGTCGGCGCCGATCGGGCCCATCGTGCCCGCCGCGCAGGCTGGCGACATCGAGAACGCGGAGATCTCGCTGCAGGTGAACGGCCAGGACCGCCAGCGCAGCACGGTCGCCAAGTTGATCTGGAACATCGCCGAGACCATCGAGCACCTGTCGGCGGCGTGGGAGCTGCAGCCGGGCGACCTGATCTACACCGGCACGCCCGAGGGCGTGGCCGCGGTGGTTTCCGGCGACACGCTGGTGGGCCGTGTGGCCGGACTGCCGGAGCTGCGGGTCAAGGTCGCCTGAGGACACCCGCACGACCAGGGCCCGGCGGCCTTAAACTGCTGTCACCTTGCAAGTCCAGGGGCTCCCGCCGGGGGCCCTTCTTTCATCCGTGAGCACCATCCGCAGCCCGATCAAGCATTGCCGCAATTGCGGCGCCACGGTGGTCTACCGCGTGCCCGACGACGGCGACACCCACCAGCGCGCCGTGTGCCCGGCCTGCGACACCATCCACTACGAGAACCCGCTGAACGTCGTGGGGACCGTGCCCTACCTGGGTGACAGGGTGCTCCTGTGCAAGCGCAACATCGAGCCGCGCTGGGGCAAGTGGACGCTGCCGGCCGGCTTCATGGAACTGGGCGAAACCACTGCCGAGGGCGCGGCCCGCGAGACCCACGAGGAAGCCGGCGCGCAGATCGAGATGGAAGGCCTGTTCACGCTGCTCAGCGTGCCGCGGGTCGGCCAGGTGCACATGTTCTACCGCGCCAAGCTGCTCAGTGACGTTTTCGACCCGGGCTACGAGACCATCGAAGCGCGCCTGTTCACGCAGGAGGAGATCCCCTGGGAGGAGATCGCCTTTCGCACCGTGAAGGAGACGCTGCAGCGCTTCTTCGAGGACCGCGTGCACGGGCACTTCGGCGTGCACACGCTGGACGTCGT
>JAQGMY010000476.1 GCA_028292105.1 Ramlibacter sp. | reverse complement strand
CCCGCACCGGCGCCCACAATGCGCCGATGACCTTCCCGCTTTTCGAACCCTGCTCCATGCTCTTCGTCCCCGCGGACCAGGAGCGCTTTCTCGCCAAGGCCGGCCAGCGCGGCGCCGACGGGCTGATCCTGGACCTGGAAGATGCCGTGGCCCGGCCCGCCAAGGCCGGCGCGCGCGCCAACCTCGCGTCCTTCACCCAGCGGCTCAAGGGCGCCGGCGTCCCCATCTACATCCGCGTGAACAACGAACCCGTGCTGCTGGCCGGCGACCTGCAAGCGGCGGTGGCCGCCGGCTGCGACGGCCTGATGATGCCCAACGTGGACACGCCGGCGCAGGTGCTGCAGCTCGACGCCGACCTGCGCGCGCTGGAACAGCAGCATGGCCGCGCGCCGGGCAGCATCCCCGTCATCGCACTGCTCGAGTCGCCGCTGGCGATCGTCAACGCCGTCGCCATCGCCAACGCGTCGAAGCGCCTCTCCTCGATGATCTTCGGCACGGAAGACTTCGGCGCGGCCATGGGCATGGAGTCGCGCCCCGAAGGCATGACCGGCCCGGCGCAGACCGTGGCCATCGCCGCCGCGGCCGCCGGACTGCAGCCCATGGGCCTGCCCGGCAGCGTGGCCGACTTCAGCAACCCGGATGCATACCGCGCACTCGCCGTGCTCGCCAGGAGGATAGGCATGCGCGGCGCCGTCTGCATCCACCCGGCGCAGGTCGCCATCCTCAATGAGGTCTTCGGCGGCACCGAGGAAGAAGCGGCCCATGCACGCGGCCTGCTGCAGGTCTTCGATGCATCGGTGGCCGCCGGCAAGGGCGCCGTGGCCTACCAGGGTCGGATGATCGACGAGCCCATCGCGATCCGCGCCCGTCGCTTCCTGCAACGGCACGACGCCCTGCGCGCGCGCCGCAACGCAGCCGCCCGCCAAGAGTCCGCAGCATGAGCACGACCGCCCAGGACAACGCGCCGCGCCTGCCCCTCGCGGGCATCCGCGTGCTGGACCTGTCGCGCCTGATGGCCGGCAACATGCTCACGCTGCAGCTGGCGGACTTCGGCGCCGAGGTGATCAAGGTGGAAAGCGCCGAGGGCGACACCCTGCGCCACTGGACCAACGACGGCAAGCCCTTGTGGTGGAAGGTCTACGGCCGCAACAAGAAGAGCATCTGCCTGGACCTCAAGAGCGACGCCGACCGTGAAAAGCTGATGGCGCTGGTGCCGCAGGCGCAGGTGGTGGTGGAGAGCTTCCGCCACGGCGGCATGGAGGCCTTCGGTCTCGGCCCCGAGCAGCTGCACGCGGTGAATCCGAAGCTGGTGATCGTGCGCATCTCCGGCTGGGGCCAGACCGGCCCCTATGCCGAGCGCCCCGGCTTCGGCACGCTGGTGGAAGCGTTCTCCGGCTTCGCCGAGCGCAACGGCTTCCCCGACAAACCGCCGGCGCTGCCCAACCTGGGCCTGGCCGACATGATCGCCGGCCTCTCGGGCGCCTTCGCCACGCTGGCCGCGGTGCGCGAGGTGGAGGTGAACGGCGGCCAGGGCCAGGTGGTGGACCTCTCGCTGCTGGAGCCGATCATCGGCGTGCTGGGTCCCGACGCGGCGATCCACGAGCACACCGGCCGGCTGCCGCGCCGCATGGGCAACCGCGCCGAGAACGCCGCGCCGCGCAACGCCTACATGTGCAGCGACGGCCAGTGGATGGTGATGTCCGGCTCGACCCAGCGCATGGCCGAACGCGTGCTGGCCGCCGTCGGCCACCCGGAGCTGGTGCGCGACCCACGCTACAAGGACAACGCCGCGCGCATCGCCAACGTCGAGACGCTCGATGAACTCATAGGCGGCTTCGTGGCGCAGCGCACGCTGCAGCAGAACCTGGAGCACTTCGCCGGCCACCAGGTGACGGTGGGCCCGGTGCTCAACATCGACCAGCTGGTGAAGGACCGGCATGTGCGCGAGCGCGAAGTGCTGGTGCAGGTGCCGGACACCGAGCTGGGCACCATCACCATGCACAACGTCTTCCCGCGCCTGTCGCGCACGCCCGGCAGCATCCGCAGCACCGGGCCCGGGCTCGGTGAACACCAGGACCTGCTCGACTAGCAACCATGTCATTGCGGGCTCGACCCGCAATCCATGCACCCAGCGACAAAACCCCGGAGACAACCATGCCCGATCCCTCCTTCCGCCGCCGTCATCTCACCGCCGCCCTGGCCCTCTCCCCCTTCGCCACGGCCCTCCCCTCCTTCGCCCAATCCACCTTACCGAAGACGCTCACCCTCCTCGTCCCCCAAGCCGCCGGCGGCTCCAACGACGTGATGGCGCGCGCGGTGGCCGCCCGCCTGCCGCAGGTGCTGGGCGCCGGCTACACCGCCATCGTCGAAAACCGCACCGGCGCCGGCGGCAACGTCGGCACGACGTATGTCGCGAAGCAGGCGCCCAAGGACGGCAGCGTCTGGCTGGTGACCGTGAACAGCACGCAGGCCATCAACCCCGCGTTGTACAAGTCGACGGGCTTCGACCCCATCGTCGACTTCGAGCCGGTAGCCGGCATCGCGCTGGTGCAGCACGCCATCCTGGCCGCGCCCAACCTGCCGATCAACACG
>JAQGMY010000469.1 GCA_028292105.1 Ramlibacter sp. | reverse complement strand
GTCGGCGCCGCGGGCGCCTGGGCCTGCGCGGCCCGGCCGAGGCCGGCTGCGGCAAGGCCGGTGGCCGTGGCCGCCAGCAGGCTGCGGCGGCGCGGATCGGGTGCTTGTGACTTCATCGCATCTCTCTTGGTTGAACGGGATTACTGCGCGGCGGCCGCGTCGAACTTCATGCCGGACGTGCGCCACTCGGGGAAGCCGCCGCGGAACCAGTAGACCTTGCGGTAGCCGGCCTTCAAGGCGGCCTGCGAAGCCTTGAAGCTTTTCCAGCACTCCGGGCCATTGCAGGCGAACACCAGCTCGGTGTTCTTGTCGGCTGCCAGCTTGGCGATCTCGAACTTGTCGTGGGAGGCGTCGAAGTCGGCTTCCTTGGCGCTCTTCTCGACATAGGGCACCAGCACGGCGCCAGGCACGTGGCCGGCCTTGAACTCGGCTTCCGTGCGGGTGTCGACGTAGATGGCGCCACCGGCCAGCAGCTGCGCCACCGTCTTGGCGTCGGCCACCGTGGCGCCGGGCAGTGCGCGCGGCGTGAAGTAGCCGAGCGTGGCCACGTACTTGAAGTCGTCCGCCTTGTGCGCCACGGCGAGGGCGTTCTCGCTGCGCAGCAGGCCGGCGAAAGTGGGCGAGTCCGCCAGCGCCGCCTGCAGTGCTTCCACTCCCGGCCTGGTGCCGTCCTTGATCGCGATGCTCAGGCCCGGCACGCGCCTGGTTTCCATGATCGCCTTGACCGGCTCGCCGGCCGCCACCCAGCGGTCGAACACCGCCTTTTCCACCGCCACCACGTCGCAGCGTCGCACCTGCAGGCAAGGCAGCAGCGCCTCCTGGTAGCGGGTGTCGTACACGGCGGAGAAATGGCGCTTGATGGTGGTGTTGGCGGCATTGACTTCGCCGCGCACCAGGTAAGTGACGACGCTGTCTTGCAGCGGCAGGCCGAGCCGCTTGCCCTGCGCTTGCGCGAGGTTGCCGATGGCGCTGTCCCGGGGCGCGACCAGCACCGCCTGCACCGACCGGTCGATCCCGATCACCGGCTTGTAGCCGTAGCGCGCGGCACTGCCGACCACGTGGGCCGGACCGACGAAAACATCGTGCATCCCCGCCCGGGTGGAGCCCAGGTCCGCGGTGGCATCCGTGGACATCGAAATCTGGACCGGGCCGGCATGGTGCTTGCGCAGCACGGGCTCGAGGGCGGCCTTCCAGGCGCTGTACAGGGCGAAACGGGACTGCTCGCTGCTGTCGCCGGGGTTCACCAGGACCCGCAAGCCGGGGTGGGCGGGGTCCGCGGCGTGTGCCACCGAACCCAGGACGGCGCTTGCAGCCAGGACGGCGCCGCAAACGGCCGCGGACATTCGAGTGTGCATGGTCTTCTCCCTCCGCGCTGAACAGATACGCTTTGCAGCGAGTGTGGTCGGCACGGGCGGACCCGCTTTAGGGATTCGGCGCAAGAGCTGGCGGAGTTACCTCGCGTTGCAATTGCAGCTGCGAAAAAGATAGCAGCAGCGCGAGCAGACAAGGCCGCTTGGCGCCAGTGAACGGGAAAGTACTGGTCCGATGCCTGGTGTGATCCGCGCAACAGTAGCGCGGGCCCTGCGCGCGCGGCCGCTCAGTCCGAGGCGGTGAAGACCAGGATGCCGTGCGAGGGCATGCGCCCGTCGGTGTCGCGCGGCAGCGTTTCGGTCTTGTCGAGGGCACGCAGCACGGCCTCGTCCCAGGCCTTCGGGGCGCTCGATTTGACGATGCGCCGGCTGACGATGGTTCCGTCAGGGGCCAGCCGCAGCTCCACCTCCGCGCTCCACTTGGGCGATCTTTCGCCCGAGAAGACGATGTTGGGCCGCACCTTGCCGACCACGCGCGCGCCCCAGGCCTTCGACGGCCCCGAGGATTGCGCGCTGGACCCGCCGGAAGAGGGCTCGCCGCTGCCGGCCATGCCCTGGATGCGGCGCAGGTTGTCCTCGCGCATCTGCGCCAGCTTCTGCGTGTCCTGCTCCTGCTTGCGGCGCTTGTCGTCGTCGCGGCGCCTGGCGTCCGCCGCCGCGAGCTTCGCTTTTTCCGCCTTCGCCTCGGCGGCGAGCCTGGCCTTCTCCGCCTTCGCTTCTTCCTGCCGGCGCGCGAGTTCCTCCTCGCGCTTCTTCTGCGCTTCCAGCTTGCGGCGCTCCTCGCGGTCTTGCTGCGCCTGCAGCTTCTTTTCGAGCGCCCGTTCTTCCGCCAGCTTCTTCTTCTGCTGCTCGCGCTTGTGCTTTTCCCGCTCCACGGCGATGTCGGCGTCGCGCTGCGGCGGCGGCTCGGGAGCCTTGACGACCGGCGGCGGCGGCGGCGCCTTGACCACGGGCACCCGCGGCGGCGGTGGCGGAGGAGGCGCAGGCGGCGGTGGCACCACTTCGCGCGGGGCGGCCTGTTGCGGCACGGCGGACCAGAGCTCCGCTTCCGCGGCGGCATCCTGCGTCTCGCGCTTCCATTGCAGCCCGTGCATCAGCGCCAGCAGCAGCAGCAGGTGCGCGAACACCGCCAATGCGAACGCCCGCACCAGGCCCGGCTGGGGCGGCGGTGCGAACGCGAGCCGTTCCTGGGCGTCAGCGGCGTGACCGAAGAAGCCGGAGTTCATCGCTTCAGGGCGCGAGCTGCACCGACAGGCCGACGCGCTGCACGCCGGCGCGCTGCAGCGTGTCCATGACCTTCACCACGGTCTCGTACTTGACGTTGCGGTCAGCGCTGATCACCACCGCCACGCTGCCGGCCGGCTGGCCGGCCTGCGCCTGCAGCACGGCGGGCGCGATCTGCGCCAGCGCCATCGTCACGGCCTTGTCGCCGTTCTTCACTTCCAGCTTTTCGTCCTTGCCCACCAGCACCTGCACCACCTTGTCCGGCTGCTTGGAAGCCTTGCCGACGCTGGGCAGGTCGATCACGCTGGGCGCGATCAAGGGCGCCGTCACCATGAAGATGATCAGCAGCACCAGCATGACGTCGATGAACGGGACCATGTTGATCTCGTTCATCGTGCGGCGGCCGCGGCCGCGATGGGCGACGGCAGGCATCAGTGACCCGACGCCGTGGCGGACTGCGCCCCGAGGTTGCGCTGCAGGATGTTGGAGAACTCCTCGATGAAGGTCTCCATCTTGATCGCGACCCGGTCGATGTCACGGGCGAAGCGGTTGTAGGCGACCACCGCGGGGATCGCGGCGAACAGGCCCAGCGCGGTGGCGACCAGCGCTTCGGCGATGCCCGGCGCCACCGTGGCGAGGGTCACCGTCTGCAGGCCGGCCAGGCCGGTGAAGGCATGCATGATGCCCCACACGGTGCCGAACAGCCCGACGTAAGGGGACACCGAACCGACCGACGCCAGGAAGGACAGGTGGGTTTCCACTTCGTCCAGTTCGCGCTGGTAGCTGGCGCGCATGGCCCGCCGCGCGCCGTCGAGCAGGGTGGCGGCGTCGACGATGCGGCGCTCGCGCAGCTTCTGGTACTCGCGCATGCCGGAGGCGAAGATCCGCTCCATCGGCCCGGACAGCTTGGCGTTCTGCGCGGCGGAGGAGAACAGGTCGTTCAGGCTGGTGCCGGACCAGAACTCGCGCTCGAAGTCATCGTTGAGGGACTTCACCCGGCGCAGCGAGAACAGCTTGCGGAAGATGGCCGCCCAGCTCACCACCGACACCACCAGCAGCAGCAGCATCACCAGTTGGACCGTGAGGCTGGCGCCCAGCACGAGTTGCAGGATCGACAGGTCTTGGTTCATTCTTTGTTCAGCACTTCCAGGATGGCCGCCGGGATGCGGCCGGGACGCAATGTCGCGGCCTCGACCCACCCGATGCGGATCGTGCCTTCGCACAGCAGCGTCTCCCCACGCCTGGCTTGCTGCGCGATTATCAGAGAGGCACGGCCTGCTGCTTCGAGCTGGGCCGTAACAAGAAGTTCATCGTCCAGCCTGGCCGGCGCGCGGTAGCGGACAGAGGTTTGCGTGACGACGAAGATCCCGCCGGTGCTTTCCCTGACCGAACTTTGCGAAACGCCCAGCGACCGCAGCCATTCGGTGCGGGCGCGCTCGAAGAACTTCAGGTAATTGGCGTAGAAGACGATCCCCCCGGCGTCGGTGTCTTCCCAGTAGACGCGAACCGGCCAGGTGAACATCGTCTTTACGTCAGCACCGACTTCAGGCGGGCCGCGGCTTCCTGCAGCTGCGCCATCGAGTTGGCCGTGGAAAAGCGGATGAAGCGGCTGGTGTCGGCCTGGCCGAAATCGCGCCCGGGCGTGAAAGCCACGTGGGCGCGGCGCATGGCTTCGAAGGCGAAGTCCCAGCTGCCCTCGACGCCCAGCCGGTGGGCGGCGTCGCTGCAGTCGGCCCAGGCGTAGAACGCGCCGTCCGGCATCACCGGCACTGGCAGCCCCATGGCGCGCAGCTGCGGGATGAACCAGTCGCGGCGGGCCTTGAACTCCGAGCGGCGCCGTTCGTACTCGGCGATGCTGGCCGGCTCGAAACAAGCGAGCGCCGCGTACTGCGCCACCGTGCTGGCGCAGATGAAGAGGTTCTGCGCCAGCCGCTCGATCGCGGGTACCAGCGCGTCGGGCACCACCATCCAGCCCAGGCGCCAGCCGGTCATGTTGAAGTACTTGGAGAAGCTGTTGATGCTCACCACCTGGTCGTCGATCGCCAGGGCGGTGTGGCCGAAGGTTTCCTCGTACGACAGCCCGAGGTAGATCTCGTCGAGCAGCGTGACGCCGCCACGGCCCTGCACGAAGGAATGGATGCGGCGCAGTTCGTCCGGATGGATCGAGGTGCCGGTGGGATTCGAAGGCGACGCCAGCAGCACGCCGCGGGTCTTCGGGCCCCAGTGCTCTTCGACCTTGGTGGCGCTGAGCTGGTAGCGCTCCGCGGCGGTGGTCGGGATCAGCACGGCGTTGCCATCGGCGGCGCTGACGAATTGGCGGTTGCAGGGATAGCTCGGGTCCGGCATCAGGATCTCGTCGCCGGCTTCGATCAGCGCCAGGCAGGCCAGCTGCAGGGCCGCGGAGGCGCCAGCGGTGATCACGATGCGGCGGGCCGGCACGTTCACGCCGAAGCGCTGCGCGTACCAGCCGCTGATGCGTTCCCGCAGCGCCTCGAGCCCGGTGGCGTGGGTGTACTGGGTGCGGCCGTCGCGGATGGCGCGCGCCGCCGCTTCCTGCACCAGCGGCGGCGCGGTGAAGTCGGGCTCGCCGATGTTCAGGAAGATCATCGGCCGGTCGCTGTGCGCCACGTCGCGCGCGAGTTGCTGCGCCGCCTTGGCGACCTCCATCACGTAGAACGGCTCGATCCGCTCGGCACGCCGGGAAATCCGCATCAGCGAGCCTTGCCGCTGGCGCGGTCCGCTTCCACTTCGGGTGCCCGCAGCTGCGGCGCCAGGCCGTTCAGCACGCCGTTGACGTACTTGTGGCCGTCCGTGCCACCGAACTCCTTGGCCAGCTCGATGCATTCGTTGAGAACCACGCGCCAGGGCACGTCCGGCGCGTGCAGGAATTCGTAGGCGCCGATCCACATCACGGCGTGTTCGATCGGCGAGATCTCCTCCAGCTTGCGATCGAGCAGGGGCAGGATCAGCCTGTCGAGCTCCGCGCCATCGCGGATGCAGCCGTGGAGCAGGGCGTCGTAGTGCACCGAGTCGGCCTTGTGGAAACCCGACAGGCCGCGGGTGAACTGGTCGATCGACTCGGCCTCCTGCCGGCCCACCAGGTGTTGATACAGCGCCTGGACCGCGAATTCGCGGGCCCTGCTGCGCGGCGGCTTGGCGGAGGTTTTCCTCGGTACGGTCGTCATCCGATCTCTTCCAGCAGGTTGGCCATCTCGATGGCGACGAGCGCCGCGTCGCGGCCCTTGTCGGCCTGGCGGGCGACCGCCTGCTCCATGTTCTCGGTGGTGAGGATCGCGTTGGCGATCGGAACCTGCCCATCCAGCGCCACGCGCGTCACGCCGGCGGCGGATTC
>JAQGMY010000462.1 GCA_028292105.1 Ramlibacter sp. | reverse complement strand
TGCTGCTGGGCGCCGCCCGCACCTTCCAGCAGCCGGCCATGCAATCGCTGGTGCCCAACCTGGTGCCCGCCGGCATGCTGGCGCGGGCGATGGCGATGAGTTCCGCCGGCAACCAGGTGTCGGTGATCGGCGGGCCGGCGGTGGCCGGGCTGCTGTTCATCGGCACCGGAAGCACGGTCTATGGAACGGCGCTGGTCCTGCTGGTGGTCGCGCTCGGCCTGATGCTGCGGGTGCACGACCGCCGGGTGGTGAGCACCCGCGAGCCGCCCAGCCTGCACTCGATGCTGGCGGGTGCCCGATTCGTCTGGTCGCGCAAGCTGCTGCTGGGCGCGGTATCGCTGGACCTGATGGCGGTGCTGTTCGGTGGCGCCACGGCGCTGTTGCCGATCTACGCCCGCGACATCCTGCACGTGGGGCCGCAGGGGCTGGGCGCCTTGCGGGCGGCGCCGGCGGTGGGCGCCCTGCTGACTTCCGTCGTGTTGACGCGATTTCCGATCCGGGCCGGCGTCGGTCGCTGGCTCCTGCTGTCGGTCGCCTTCTACGGCGCCTGCATGCTGGCGTTCGGCATGTCGACCGCGTTCTACCTCTCGCTCGGGGCGCTGGCGCTGAGCGGCGGTGCGGACATGGTGAGCGTGGTGGTGCGCCAGACCCTGGTGCAGATGGACACGCCCGACGAGATGCGCGGCCGCGTCGGCGCTGTCAATTCGATGTTCATCGGGGCCAGCAACCAGCTTGGCGAATTCGAATCGGGCGCGACCGCGGCCTGGTTCGGCCCGGTCGGCTCGGTCGTGCTGGGCGGCGCTGCCACCCTGCTGGTGGTGGCCGGGTGGTGGAAGATGTTCCCCACCCTGGCCCAGCGGCGCACCTTCACCAGCTGAAGGCGCGCCGGCGGCGCTTACTGCTTGCTGCCGACGAAGACGATCGCCTGCGCGATGGTTTCGTTCTTCACCAGGCCGTACAGCGTGTTGGCCGCGTCGAGCCGGGCGATGCCGGTGAACGTCTGGTTCGGGAAGACGCAGGGCGCTCCGGCGAAGGTCAAGGTCAGGTTGTAGGCCTTCACGTCCGTGCGCGGCGTGGCATTGCCCGTGATGGGGCAGCCATTGATGTTGGTGCTGAAGGCGCCGGCCGCTGTCACCACGAATGTGCCGGTGCGCGCACCCAGCGAGAACGTGACCTGGCCGGGATAGGTGCCCGCCAGCGCCGCCAGCGTGGCGGCCCCTTCGATCTCGGGCGCATACGTCGAGGTGAACGCCATGGTGGTCGTCGCGCCGGAGCTCAGGTTGCCGTTGAAGGACTTGCGCGTGGAGACGTCGGCGGACAAGCTGGCGGGCTTCACGCCGGCGCCTTCCATGTTGTAGTCGCGCGCGTCACTGGAAACGAAGCGCCCACCGTCGAAGGTCCCGGTGCCCACCACCAGGCCACCCACGCCGGCCGGGTTGTTGGCAGGCGAGTAGAGCTGGTAGTAGCTGTTGTCGCCGAGGACGGCCGTGCTCACCGTCCGGCTGCTGGTGGAAGTGCCGTTGAACAGGCCGGTGGCCGTTGCGCCGTCGTCACCGCCGCCGCAACCCGCCAGTGCGGCGGCCGCGATCGCGCCGATTGCCAATTTTCTCATTCGTCTCTTTCGTGCTGATCACTGAACCTGTGGAGTGTTGGCCGTACAGCTCAGCCGTGTCAACCACCGCGTCAGCCAGGCCCCCCTCTTTTCGGCATTCCTGCGCATACTGCGCCGAAGGATTTCCGCATGGCCGAATCGAAGATCGCCATTTACGGCGCCATCGCCGCCAACCTGGCGATCGCCGTCACCAAGTTCGTCGCCGCCGGGATCACCGGCAGTTCCTCGATGCTGTCCGAGGGGATCCACTCGCTGGTGGACACCGGCAACGGCGGCTTGCTGCTGGTCGGCCTGGCCCGCAGCAAGCGCCCACCGACGCGGGAGCACCCGTTCGGACACGGCAAGGAGCTCTACTTCTGGAGCCTGATCGTCGGGGTGCTGATCTTCGGGGTCGGCGGCGGGATTTCGTTCTATGAGGGGATCCTCCACGTGCTGCGGCCGCCGCCCCTGCATGACCCCACCTGGAATTACGCGGTGCTCGCGTTCGCGGCCGTCTTCGAGGGCATCAGCTTCAGCGTGGCGTGGCGCCAGTTCACGCGCGAACGCAAGGGCCGCAGGATCTGGCAGACGCTGCGCGCGAGCAAGGACCCCTCCACCCTGACGGTGGTGGCGGAGGACTCGGCCGCCCTGGTGGGCCTGGCGCTGGCAGCGGCGGGCGTGTTCCTCAGCCATTACTTCGACCGGCCGGAGATCGACGGCCTCGCCTCGATGGCGATCGGCGTGCTGCTCGCGGGCGTGGCCACCGTCCTCATCCGCGAGTCGCGCGGACTGCTGGTCGGCGAAGGCATCTCGGCGGAGACGGCCCGCGTCATCCGCGGCATGGCCGAAAGCGAGCCGCACATCCGGGCGGTCGGACCTATCCTGTCGATGTACATCGGGGCGGAGGAGGTGCTGGTCACGGTCGCCGTGCAGGTCGATCCCGAGGTGCCGAGCGGCGATGCCGCGTCGCTGCTCGACCGGCTGTCCTCGCAAGTGAAGGAACGCTTCCCGGTGATCCAGCGCGTCTACATCGAGGTGGCGCCGCCGCAAGCGCATCTGCGGGTGCCCGCTTAGCGGGGATGGTGCGCAGCTGGAGCTGCACACCCTACCGAATCGCGCGCAGTGGCCCGCCAGGAGCCTGGGCGGCAGAGGGACGGGCGTGCGCCGGGGCTTGGAATCGTGTCAGGTTAGGCGCAGCCGACGCGGTGTGGTTGACCACATGAGGAGGCTGTAACGACACCTGCCGCGATTCCAAGCCCCGGCCCGAAGGGTTGGGCCTGCAAGGGGGCGCCTGCGTCGTTGCGAAAGCGGGTCAAGCCGCCCGGGCTTGACCCGCT
>JAQGMY010000460.1 GCA_028292105.1 Ramlibacter sp. | reverse complement strand
TAGGTGTACATGCGCCGCTTGAGCAGGCCCACCAGCGGCACGCACAGCGGCAGCACCTTCACCACCCAGAGGCTGGGGCGGGCCGGGAACCACAGCTCCCAGAAGAGGGCCAGCACGATCAGGCCGAGCAGGCTGGACACGGCGAACCAGCGGCTCGCTTCGACGGCAGGGGGGGCGGCAAGGGTTTCGGAGGTCTGCATGGGCGATGGCATGATAGGTCACCCACTGCAAGATTCGCCCAGGCGGATCTCCACGCCCATGAACCTGCGCCAGCTGCTTGCCGACCTCGCGCGCTTCCCCTGGGTGCCGACGGCCTTGACGCTGCGCGAGCGCTTCCGCGAAGACCGGCTCGGCCTATCGGCCAGCAGCCTGACCTTCACCACCACGATCGCGCTGGTCCCCTTCTTCACGGTCGCCCTGGCGCTGTTCACCGCCTTCCCGATCTTCGGCAAGCTGCAGCAGAACCTGCAAGGGTGGCTGGTGCAAAGCCTGGTGCCGGACTCGATCGCGCGCCAGGTGCTGGGCTACCTGACGCAGTTCGCCGGCAAGGCCAGCCGGCTGGGGATCGTCGGCCTGGCGGCGCTGGCGGGCAGCGCGCTGGCCCTGGTGCTCACCATCGACCGCACCTTGAACGGCATCTGGCGCGTGCGGCGGCCACGGCCGCTGCCGCAGCGGGTGCTGATCTACTGGGCGGCGATGACGCTCGGGCCCCTGCTGCTGGCGGCCAGCCTGAGCACCACCTCTTACGTGCTCTCCGCTTCGCGCGGGCTGGTGGGCGCGATGCCCGGCAGCGTCCGCTTCGTCATCGACACGGTCGAATTCATGCTGCTGGCCGGCGCGCTCAGCGCCCTCTATCGCTTCGTGCCGAACACGCCGGTGCGGCCGGCGCACGCGATCGCCGGGGGTGTGTTCGCGGCATTGGGCATCGAGCTGGCCAAGCGGGTGCTGGCCTGGTACATCGGCCAGGTCCCGACCTATTCGATGGTCTACGGCGCCTTCGCCACGGTGCCCATCCTGCTGGTCTGGATCTACATCGCGTGGGTGGTGGTGCTGCTGGGTGCCGTCATCACCGCCTACCTGCCGAGCCTGCTGGCAGGCACCCGTCGCCCCATCGGCGGCCATGGCTGGCAGTTCCAGCTGGCGCTGGAGATCCTGCGCCTGTTGCAGGACGCCAAACCCACCGGCACGCGCGGACTGAGCTCCAGCCAACTGGCCGCGACCATGCAGGTGGACCTGCTGCAGCTGGAGCCGGTGCTGGAAACGCTGGTGCAACTGGACTGGATCGGCCGCCTGAACGAGGTGGACGACCATGCGGCCACGCGCTTCGTGCTGCTGGCGGACCCGCAAGGCACCGCGCTGGAGCCCCTGATGCGGCACCTGCTGCTGCCGGCCACCGAATCCACCGCCAAGCTGTGGAGCAGCGGCAGGCTGTCCACCTTGTACCTGCGCGACGTCCTCTAGGTTCGGGTTCGGGCCCCTGCACCGGCAGCGCGCTCAGGGCTGGAGAAAATCGCGCAGCGCGAACAGCACCGCGTCCGGCGCTTCCGACATCATCTGGTGGCCCGCTTCCACGACCACGGTCCGGCCCTGGCGCGCCTTTCCCTGCAAGCCTTGCGCTGCGCGCGGCGGCGTCATGGCGTCGTTCTTGCCGAGGATGAACAGCACCGGGCACTCCAGCTTCGCGATGGCCGCTTCGCCGCCCGTATAGCTGTCGCAGGCGACGAAGCCGCGGTGGAATACGTTGACGCGCGGATTGCTGGCCAGCACGCGTTTCATCAGCGCCCGCGCACCGCCGTGCAGCCAGGTGCCCGGCCCGAGCGACGACGGCGGCGGCGCCATCGTCGAATGCGAATAGACGTTGACCAGGTCGATCGCCTTCATCGGCGCATGCTGCGCGTTCTCCAGCAGCGCCGGTGAAACCTTCATCGGATGGGCGACGCCGACCAGCGCCAGGCTGGTGACCCGCCCGGGCGCGCGGGCAGCGGCTTCCAGCGCCACCAGCGCGCCGAAGCTGTGGCCGATCAGCGCGGCCCTTCGCAGGCCGGCGGCGTCGAGCAGGGCGATCACGAAATCCGCCGCTTCCTCGACGCTCCTGGGCGGCTCGCCGTCGCTGCGGCAGTGGCCCGGCAGGTCGACGGCCAGCACGTTCCAGCCGTGGTGGGCGAAGTAGCGCGTCTGCAGGATCCACACGCTGTGGTCGTTCAGCACGCCGTGCAGGAACATCAGCGTCGGCTTCAATGCGTCGAAAGGCTTGCCGCCGGTGTAGCAGAAGGTGTCCGCTCCCTTGACCTTGAGGTACATGGACCTTCTCCTCAGGCTTTTTCGGCGGCCTTCAACGCCCGCTTCAGGTCGTCGATCAGGTCGTCCGGGTCTTCCAGCCCGATCGACAGGCGGATCGTGCCCGGTCCGATGCCGGCCCCCTTCAGCGCGTCGTCGGTCATGCGGAAATGGGTGGTGCTCGCGGGGTGGATCACCAGCGAGCGGCAGTCGCCGACGTTGGCCAGGTGGCTGAACAGCTTGAGCGCCTCGATGAACTGCTTGCCCTGTTGGCGGCTGCCCTTGATGTCGAAGCTGAAGACCGAGCCCGCGCCCCTGGGCAGCAGCTTGCGCGCCAGTGCATGGCTGGGATGCGACTCCAGCATCGGGTGCCGGACGAGATCGACGAAGGGATGGGCGGCCAGGAACTCCAC
>JAQGMY010000259.1 GCA_028292105.1 Ramlibacter sp. | reverse complement strand
TGGGACGCGCGCCTTTGGGCGTCGTTTTCGACCACTCCGTTGAACAGCACCACACCGTCGGTGACGACCACTTCCGAGGCGGTGCCGTTCCACCAGGCTTGCCTTCCGAGTTCCGCAAGCAGCTGTTGGCGGATCTCCACGTCTCCGGTGGGCGCCTGCCTGCCCGTCGCAACAGCCCACCGGCCGCCGGCGAGAGCCTTCACCAGGTCGGCGCAGGCGACGATGCCGACGACGCGGCCATCGGCCACCACGGGAACGCGCCCGATCCGGTGCGAATCGAACAAGGCGGCGATCACCCGTACCGTCGTCTCCGGCCCGACGCTGATGACGCGCTGTGTCATCACGTGCTGCGCACAGCGACCGTGCGACTTCACGTACCAGTCCGGCTCCAGGTTGTGCCCGACCACGCGCCTCCACCACGACTGCTCGTTGCCGCTTCGATCGGTGCCGATCTCGTACCGGTGCAGGAGGTCTTTCTCGGTCACGATACCCACGAGCTCGGTGCCCTGCAGCACGGGCACGCCGCGGATCCCTCTTTCGCGCATCAAGGCGGCCACTTGCATCACGGGAGTTTCCGGTTCGACCGCAATGACGCGCGCACTCATGATCTCTCTCGCTTGCATGACTTGCTCCTATGGCATCCGGTGAATCAGGCCGCCGACGATTGAATGGTAGGTGCCGCCCGATACAAGGTAAAGCGACTTATATTGCTCTATCAATGCAAAGATTTTGGGGGTTGCTGTGGACATCACGCTGGCGCGGACCTTCCTGGAGATCGCGGCCCACGGCAGTTTCGCCGCAGCGGCGGACCGCCTGCATGTGACGCAGACGGCGGTGGGCGCGCGGGTCCGGACCCTGGAGGAACTCGTGGGGAGTGCACTGTTCGTGCGCAACAAGGCCGGTGCCACGCTCACCGTGGCCGGGGAGAAGTTCCTGCCGTTCGCCTCGACGCTGGTGCAGGTCTGGGAGCGGGCGCGGCACGAGCTCGCGGTTCCCAGCGGGCGCAGGGGCGTCATCGTGGTGGGCTGCGAGGTGAGCCTGTGGGATCCCTTGCTGCTCGCGTGGCTCCAGTACATGCAAAAGCATGCGCCGGACCTCGCGGTGCGCGCGGAGGTCAGCTCCTCCAAGGAACTTCTCGAACACATCTCGAACGGCACGGTGGACATCGCGATCGTCTATGCCCCGCACCAGAGGCCGGGCCTGCGAATCGAGCTGCTGATCGAGGAGAAGCTCGTACTGGTGACCACCGATCCGGCATCCGAGCCGCTCGACCCTGCCCGGTATGTGTATGTCGACTGGGGCCCGGAGTTCTCGAAGCAACATGCCCTTGCTTTTCCCGACCTGGCTGGAGTGGGCGTGTCGGCGAACCTGGGTCCGCTGGCGCGTGAATACCTGCTCGCTTCGGGCGGCGCTGGATATTTCAGGCTCGACGTCGTGCGAAAGCACCTGGACGACGGCAGGCTGCATCGGGTCCCGGGCACGCCCGAATTCCTCTATCCGGCCTATGCGGTCTATGCGCAGCATGCCGACGCGAAGATCGTGCTGCCAGCGCTGGAAGGCTTGCGCCATGCGGCAGCAAGCGATGGGCATCGGCCGGCGCGCACGAGGAGAATCCATGGTTTGCTAGGACCTTAGTTCCGGGTCGGCAATGAAGGTTTTGACCGCATTGGCGCATCGCGGTGCTATGGTCGTCTTCCGATGAAGGTAGCGGACAGGACGCCAGGATGAGCGAATCGAACACCGCCGTGCAGCCTCTTGCATCCGTGCCGTCCATCGCGGCGCCGCTGGCCATCCTGCTGGCGGTGGCCGAAGTGCTCGTGGACTGGAACACGTGGGTCGGGCTGAACGTCGCGATCCTCTACAGCCTGCCGCTGGTGGTTGCGGCAGTGGCCCGCGACCGCAAAGTGATGTGGAGCCTCGCGGGCGTCCTGGTCTGCGCGACCTTCGGCGTCTACGTCGCCCAGGTGGACCAAGGCGAAGCGGCCATGCGGGGATCGTTCTTCATCGACCGGGTCCTCGCTGCGGCGTGCATTTTCCTGAATGCGGGCATCCTGGATGCGTGGATGCGCTCGGTCGACAGGCTGGTGCTGCGCGACCTCGCGATCGAGAGGCACAACGCCAGGCTGGCCGCCATGAACCGGGAGCTGACGCTGAACAAGGAGCAGATCACGCGCCAGAACGAGGAACTGGAGCGGCGCCGCCTTGAACTCGAGCAAGTCAGCATGCGCAAGACCCAGATGCTGGCCTCGCTGTCGCACGATATTCGCACTCCGATCCAGGCGATCACCTTGCTTTCCGAGTTGATGCGGCGGACGGCCGAACGCCCCGAGCTGGCCGACAGGATCCCGGCACTGGCGCAGCGCCTGCAGTCGAATGCAGTGTCCGTGGTCGATTTCCTGTCGGAGGTGATAGACGTCGCATCCTTCGATGCGGGGCGGGTGTCGGTCAACAGCAGCGAGTTCCCCGTCAACGCGCTCATCGACGAGCAATGCCAGCGCCTGCTGTCACTGGCCGAGGAGAAAGGGCTGCAGCTCCTGGTCGACGCGTCAACGCAACCGTTGTGGCTGCTGACCGATCGCGTGAAGCTGGGGCGGATCATCGCCAACCTGGTGAGTAACGCGATCAAGTTCACGCAGAGCGGCGCCGTCACCGTCGCATGTGGACTGCAACCCGACGGCGCCGTGTCCATCCGGGTGGAGGACACCGGCTGCGGCATGCGACGCGAGCATCTCGAACAGGTGTTCGGCGAATACTCCCAACTGAACCAGCAGCCGGCGCAAACCGGGAGCGGCTGGGGCCTCGGGCTGGCGATCTCCCGCCGGATGGTCCGTTTGCTGGGCGGCGAGATCAGTGTCAGCAGCCAGCTTCACTCAGGCAGCACATTCACCGTCGTATTGCCCGCGTCGTGTGTCACGCACGAACGCGGTGGCGCTTCGTAAACCACTGCCGCGGAACCAGCTCTCGGCGGCCAGAACCCTCAGGGCACGCACTGGGCGGGCCCGCCGACCATGGCGCTCGCGTCGCTGCCTTCGTCCGTTTTCGTGTCCTTGCCGCCCTTCCTGGCGAAGCGGTCCTGCTCGCGGTCGATGTTCATCGCCTGGGCGGGGGTGACTGCCGGTCCCTCGTAGTCGGCGGCTTGCACCGTCACGAAGCGGGCGGCGGCTTCCTGCACCGACGCGGGTGGCGGCGCGGGCGGCACCGGCTGCGCCCCGGCCGAAGCGCTTGTGCCGGGCGCAGCCGGCGCCGTGCC
>JAQGMY010000452.1 GCA_028292105.1 Ramlibacter sp. | reverse complement strand
CGCACGCTGCGCTTCGCCGACGGCCCGGACGAAGTGCACCGCAACGCGATCGCGAAATGGGAGCTGGGCAAGTACGGCGCGTATGGCGCGGACGCGCCGGTGCCGGTGACGCGGGGGAGCTGATCCTCCGAAGGCCCGCGCAGGCCGCTACCTCCCCTTGAAAGCCCGCAGGGCGTTTTCGCAGGCGCTCGTGAAGATGGCCGTCGCGTGGTCCAGCGTGCGGGTGTCCGCCGGCAGGTACTGCATGCGCAGGTAAGCCTTGCCCCTCAGCAGCACGATCATGAACGGGACTTGCGGGCCCGGCCCGGGTTCCGGCCACGCGGTCAACAGGCGGACCAGCGCATCGTCGACCCAGCCCACTGCGTGCTCCCGGCTGTCCGCCAGCACGGCGTAGCGGCTCCAGAACGATTCCTCCGGCCCTTCCCAGCCTATCTCGTCGTACATCGCCAGCCAGCGCATCTCCTCGGGCAAGCGCGGGTCGGCGGTGGTCTGCAGCGTGTCCGTGATCATGCTGTAGGCCCGGCGCTCCAGCGCTTCCTTGAGCGGGCGGTTGATCACCATCGCCCCCACGTCGTCGTCGACGCCCAGTTCGGCGCGGGCGCGCAGTTCTTCACCGGTGATGTAGTCGCGCGACGGGCGGCCCAGCTCCATCCGCCAGGAGCGGCCGCCGATCTTGCCGTTCATGGTCACCGTGTGACCCAGCGAGCCCGTCGAGAAGCTCATGCCGCGGGTGCCGGCCCATTCGGACACCGGGCCGTGCGCCGATTGCGACGGCTGGGCCTCTCCGCTGGAGTCCCTGGGGTCCCGCTGAAAGGCCTTCTTGATCCGGTCGAACATGCTCGGCGGCTTTGCCTAAAGACCCGATTATGAGTTGAAACAGGAGGTTTCGGCGCGCCAGGAAAGACAATGCCGCCGGGCTTGTCCCGGCCGGGCCGCATCGCCGGCGCCCAGCAGCGTCAACCCCGCATCCGCAGCAGGCTGAACCCGGACGACGCCGCCGCCAGCACCGCCGCCAGCCCGAGCGCGATCACCGGCCCACCACCCCGCGCACCGACCGTCGTGAAGATCACCCCGAGCAGCACGGCGCCCAGCGACTGCCCCGTGAGCCGGGCGGTGCCCAGCATGCCGCTCGCGGCACCGGCGCGCCGCAGCGGCGCACTGGTCACGATGGTGTGATTGTTCGGCGACTGGAACAGGCCGAAGCCGGCGCCGCACACCGCCATCCGCCAGGCGAACTGCCAGGCGCTCGGCTGCTCCGGCAACAAGGCCAGCAGTGCCAGGCCGATCGCCACCAGGGCCAGCCCGATGCCGGAGAGCAGGCCGGAGCGATATCGCAGGATCAGGCGCCCCGCAATCGGCGCCGCCAGCACGGTGGCGGCCGGCCAGGCGGTGATCAGCAGGCCCGCTTCGAGGTGTCCCCGGCCCTGCCCTTCCAGCAGCAGGAACGGCAAGCTGATGAAGGCCAGCGTCTGCGCCGCGAAGGCGGTGATCGAGGTGCACATGGACAACGCGAACACCGGGATGCGCAGCAGGTCCACGGGAAACAGCGGCGCCTCCTGCGACACTTGCCTGCGCATGTAGACCCATGCCACGGCCAGCCCTGCGGCCAGCAGCCCGCCGGCGAGCAGCAGTGCCGTGCGGTCGGCGCCGCCCTGGCGCGCGCCCAGCGCATCGGCGCCGAGGAACACCAGCGAGAACATCAGCACGTTCAGCCCCAGGTCGACCAGGCTGACGCGCGGCTTCGTCGCACCAGGATCGTTGAACGGCAGCGCCCGGAGTCCGAGCACCAGCGTTGCGATCGAAAGGGGCAGCTGGATGATGAAGAGCCACGGCCAGGACGCCACCGACAGCACCAGCGCCGCCACGCTGGGTCCGGCCACGGAGGCGGTGGCAACCACGACGGAGTTCAGCGCGATCCCGCGACCGAGCCCTTCGTGCGGATACGTCAGCCGAACCAGGGCAGAGTTCACCGACATCAGGCCGGCCGCGCCCACCCCTTGCACGGCGCGCGCCACGGCCAGCATCGGCAGGCTGGTGGCCATCGCGCAGCCCAGTGAAGCCAAGGTGAAGACCACCAGCCCGATCAGGTAGATGCGGCGGTAACCGATCCGCTCGCCAAGCTGCGCGCACGGCAGCAACAAGGTGAGCGTCGCCAGCTGGTAGGCGTTGACGACCCAGACCGCAGCCGAGGGCGTGGCGCCGAAGTCACGGGCGATATCGGGCAAGGCGAGGTTGACCAGCGTCGAGTCCAGCATCGACAGCGCGATGCCGAGGATGATGACCGCCATCGCCCAGTAGCGCTGCGGCAGCGGGAGCCCGTCGTGGCAAGCAGGGGGAGAGCGAGAGCTGTCGCCGGAACCGGCGATCGGGGAGATCTGGGACACCGGGTGAGTGTAGGAGCCTGGCAGGCCGATGTTGCGCACGCGCAGCCCAGGCCGCGAGAGCCCCCCGTAGAATCCGGAACTCGCCGGCGCGCCTGGTCGCGTTCGTGCCCTGTCCGCGGCTCCCCCGAGCCAGCCCCCCTGTCCAATTCCAAATGCCGGCGCAGCCGTTGCCGCAACTCCTTCCATGTTCAAGAGCGCCTGTTTTTTCCGCATCGCCGACGACTTCGACCTGCCGCCACTGCCCGCTTTCGAGGAGGTGCTGCAGAAGTCCGTCTTCGTCCCTTGCGGCCCAACGCAACCCGAGTCCAGCGGCTGGGTGCCGCCGCGCGGCAACAAGGGCACCCTGCTCGCCGAAGTGGTGGCAGGCCAGTTGCTGCTGAAGTTGTGCACCGAAAGGCGTGCGGTGCCGGCGTCGGCCATCAAGGCCGGCGTGGACGAACGCATCGAGAAGTACAAGCAGCAAACCGGGCTGGAGCGCGTGGGCGCCAAGGCCAAGAAGGAGTTCAAGGAGGAAGTGCTGCTGGACCTGCTGCCGCGCGCCTTCACCAAGCGCTCCAACACGCTGCTCTGGCTCGACCCGCAGCGCCGCATGCTGGTGGTGGACAGCGGCAGCCTCGCCGGCGCCGACCGCATCGTCTCGGCCCTGCTCGGCGCCTTGCTGGAAGTGCCCGGCGGCGGCGCGGCGCTGGATCTGCAGCTTGTGCAGACCCAGATGTCGCCTTCGGCGTCGATGGCGCATTGGCTCAGCACGCGCGAAGCGCCCTACCGTTTCACCGTCGACCGCGATTGCGAACTCAAGGCCCCGGATGAACAGAAATCCACCGTGCGCTATGCGCGGCACACCCTGGAGATCGACGAAGTCGCGCAGCACATCGCCGCCGGCAAGGTGCCCACGCAGCTCGCGCTGACGTGGAACGACCGCGTCTCCTTCGTGCTGTCGGAGGCCGGCCAGATCCGCAAGCTGAAGCTGCTGGACGTGGTGATGGAGGGCGTGGACAAGCCCGGCAAGGACGGCGACGGGTTCGATGC
>JAQGMY010000445.1 GCA_028292105.1 Ramlibacter sp. | reverse complement strand
GCCGCCGCAAGGCCGCGGCCATCGACGATGCCGCCGGCGGCCAGCAGCAGCGTGCCCGCAGCGTGTTCGGCAAGGTAGTCAGCAACCTCGGGAACGAAGCCGAGCGTGCCGCGCAAGGCGCCATGGCCGCCCGCCTCGGAACCTTGCGCCACGATCACGCCGGCACCGGCCTCCACCGCCTGCACCACGTGCGACATGTCCTGGCATTGGCAGATCAGCACCGCGCCCGCATGCCGGATGTCGTCGGCAAAACCGCGCGGGTCGCCGAACGACAGCATCACCGCTGCCGGCCGATGCAGCAACACCCCGGCCAGCAAGGAAGGCGACTTCTGCAGCGACCAGGTGATGAAGCCGACGCCGACACGCTCGTCCCCGGCCGCGGCGAATTGCCGTTCGAGCCACTCCGCATCGCCATAGCCGCCGCCGATCAGGCCCAGCCCGCCGGCACGGCTCACAGCCGCCGCGAGCGCGCCGCCGGCCGCGAATGCCATCGGCGCCGAGACGATGGGGCAGCGCAGTTGCAGTGCCCGGGTGAGGCGGGTGGCCAGTGTGTTCATGCTCGGTTCCTTCCAGCGAGATTCTGCGACATGCCCAGTACCCGGCCCAGGTGGCGCGCCAGGCCCAACGCGGCGAGCAGCCAGGCCGCCACGGCGAGATAGAAGAACCCGCGTGCGACAGGCTCCAGGAAAGTGACGCCCAGCGCAAGGGCGACCTGGTGGCTGGCCGCCGAAAACATCCCGAGGGGAAACACTGCGCCCCAGTAGCCCACTTCATAGGCCAGCGGGTGCCGCTGGTGCAGGTAGCGCCAGGCGGCGAGCCCGGCCAGCAGCGGGATCCACCAGGTGCCGACCGCCCAGTACAGGAGCGTGCCGACCTTCACCACCGGCAGCAACTCCAGCAGGAAGGGCGCTCCGGGTGCGCCCAGCACGAGCAGCGCGCCGGCCAGCGCGGAGATCGCCATCGCCCCCATGTTGATCCAGTAGGTCGGCGCCAGGTCTTTGGCCGCGAAGGGGAAGAACGCATAGCGGTAGAAGATCAACGAGATCACCCACACGTACACCATGCCGCCACAGAGCCAGCAAGCCATCGCAGCGAAGTTCAGGTACAGGCGCAGGGGCTGCGCCGCGTGCGCCGCCAGCAGCGCCCCAAGCACCGCGAGCGACTGCGTGGACACCACCGTCAGCAGCCACGAGCCGCTGATGCCCGCCGGCAGCAACGGCTTGTCGCGCGCGATGATCAGGGACAGCAGGATGCAGTACGTCAGCCCGATCCACAGCACGGCGGCGACAGCGGCCAGCCAGCCGGCAGCGGCTGGCCAGGCCTCCTGGACGAGCAACTGGCTGCCAAGCACGGCGGTTGCCGCGACGGCAGTCAGGAAGCCGGGTGCCCGCTGGTGGCTGCGCAAGTCCGCCAGCATCCGGCCGGGATGCAGCACGAGCCTGGCCGCGGTCAGGGCCGCTATCGCCACCCAGGCCAGCCCGGTAAGCACGAGCAGCACGGCTGCAATCGTCCCGTGAGCCTGTTGATGCGCTGCCAGGCCGACGATGCCGGTGGCCATCACGATGGCGAAATTGGAAGGCGAGAGACCGGCGATGGCCCGGTCGCCCGCAGGCTCGGTTCGCATCGGCCCACTATATCCGGCTGCCAGCGGGCGCAGCGCTGGCAGCGCAGGCGGGTTGGCCGCCGGGCTACGTTCAGCCGGTCCTCACCCCTGCACGGAGCTGTCGGCCGCGGCGGCCTGGGCCAGCCCGTATTTGCGCACCTTGTCCGCCAGCGTGGTTTTCGGGATGCGCAGCGCGCGGGCACTATGGGCCACATTGCCCTGGTGCTTGTTCAACTCCGCGCCTATCAGTTCGCGTTCGTAGCGCTCGACCATCTCGGCCAGCGAGAGCGCCGGCGCATCGGTCGATGCCAGCGCGGGCATCGAGGTCTCGATCACGGCGCACGGGATCCCGAGCACCAGGCAGTCGGCAACGTTCCTCAGTTCACGCACGTTGCCCATCCACTCATGGGACAGCAGCAGGCGCATCTGGTGCTGCGTGACGCCGGGATTCGGCCGGGCATAGCGGCTGGCGGCCAGGAGCATGAAGTGCTCCATGAGCAAGGGGATGTCCTCGCGCCGCTCGCGCAAGGGCGGAAGTTCGATCGTGGCGATGTTCAGGCGGTAGTACAGATCCAGGCGGAAATTCCCCGCCTTGGCGCTCTGCAGCAGGTTTTCCTTGGTCGCCGCCACCACGCGGACGTCGACCGCGGTCTGCTCGTTGGAGCCCAGCCTCTGCACGCGGCGTTCCTGCAGCACCCGGAGCAGCTTGATCTGCATCGCCGTCGGCATGGATTCGAGCTCGTCGAGGAACAGGGTCCCGCCGTCGGCGTGTTCGATCCTGCCGATCCGCCGCTTCTGGGCGCCGGTGAATGCGCCCGACTCGTGGCCGAACAGCTCGCTGTCCAGGAGGTTGTCCGGCATCCCACCGCAGTTCAGCGCAACGAAAGGCGCATTGCGGCGGCTCGAGTGCGTGTGCAGCGCCTGGGCGACCACTTCCTTGCCCGTTCCCGTCTCGCCGTGCACCAGCACGTCGACGGGCGAGTCGGCGATGTCGGCAACCAGTGCCCTGACCCGCTGCATCGGCGGCGAGATGCCGACCAGTTCGCTTTCCAGGCATGCGCGGCTGGCCAGCGTCCGGCGCAACTTCTCGACTTCGAGGGTCAGCGCGCGCTTTTCGAGGGCGCGGCGAACCACCTCCACGAAGGCTTCGCGCGAGAACGGCTTCGGGATGAAGTCGTAGGCGCCGCTGCGCATGGCCTCCACGGCGAGCCCGACGTCGCCGTGCCCCGTGATCATGACGATCGGCAGGTCCGCGTCATGCGTACGGCACCAGCGGATCAACTCGAGTCCGTCCTTGCCGGGCAAACGCATGTCGGTCACCACCACGCCCGGGAAGCCCGGGTGCAGGTCGGCGATCGCGGCCTCGGCCGAAGCGACCGCCTGGACACTGATGCCCGCCAGCTGGATGGCCTGTACGCAGCCCAGGCGCATGTCGGCGTCGTCCTCGACCAGGAGGACGGAAAGTTCAGTGATGCGCATGTTCAACCAGCTGTTCCGAAGGAATCCGCACCCGGAAGCTCGTGCCTCCGTGTGCTCGTTCGAGAATGACGATCTCGCCACCGAAATCGCTCACGATGTCGCGCGAGATGACCAGGCCCAGGCCCAGTCCGGCGCCTTGCTCCTTGGTCGTGAAGAAGGGCTCGAACAGGTGGTCCCTGATCCCGGGCGCTATGCCCGTCCCATTATCGAGGACGTCGATGCAGGTCCATCCCCTTGCCGGCCCGTCGGGCTCGATGGTCGAGACCAGCAGTTCGAGGCAAGGTTCCGGGACTTCGGCCATCGCATCCAGGGCGTTGCCGATCAGGTTGATCAGCACCTGCTCCAGCCGGTTGGCTTCGCACCAGGCGAACACGGTTGCGGGCGCACAGTTGTTCACCACCTTCGCGTTCATCTTGCGCAGCCGCATGCCGTACAGGAACAAGGCGTTGCCGATCGTCTGCCCGATGTCGGTGGACTCCGAGACGGCGTTGGACTTGCGCGCGAAGGCCTTCAGCGGCTTGATGATGTTGCCCATCTGGTCGGCCAGCCGCGCCATGATCTGCAGGTTGCCGGCCACCTGCTCGGTCTGGCCGCGCCGCATGAATTCCTCCGCGTTGCCGGCGAAGGTCTGGAGGGCGCCTAGCGGTTGGGTGAGTTCGTGCGTGATCCCGGCGGCCAGCTGACCCAGCACGGCCATCTTCGCGGCCTGGACCAGCTCACTTTGCGCCGCCCGCAGGGATTGTTCGGCCTGTTCCCGCTCGCCGACCTCCCGCCTCAGGTGGGCATTGGCCTCGGTGAGCGCCTGGGTGCGCGCCTGCACGTTCGACTCCAGCTCCGCGTTGGCGTTCAACAGCATGCGACGCACATCGCTGCGCTGCCGGCCTATGCGCCTGGCCTGGGTGACGACGAGCATCACGAGGACCAGGAAGCCGGCGACCATCAGGGCCTGCAGGAAGGCCAGGTTGCGCACCCCCTTGAGGTCGAGGAACAGCATCACGTACCAGTCCATTCCGTCCAGCGGCCGGCTGAGCACCAGCTCGTTGCCCACCGGCTGCACGTCTTCGGTGGGATCGAGAGAGGGCGCCAGCGGAAAGGACCGGATCGGCAGGTCCGCGTAAAGCCGCGTGAGCTGCTGGTCCACGCGCTGCTCCAGCGTCAGCGGCATCAGGGACGTATAGCGCCATGCCGGATTGGACGAGTCGATGACGACCCGGTTGGCGTCGGCGATGAGGGCCGGCGAGCCCACCATGTCCCAGGTCTGCTCGATCGGCTGCAGGCTGATCTTGATCGCCGCGACCCCGACGATGACGGAGCCGTCGCGGATGGGATAGGACACGAAGTAGCCGGGACTCCGGCCCTCCACGCCGATCGCGAAGTGACGCCCTACCCTGCCCGACAGAGCCTCCAGGAAATAGGGACGAAACGAAACGTCGGTGCCCACGCGGCTGTCGTCCGGGTGGCTGTCGTTGCTGGAGGCGACGACGACGCCGCGGTTGTTCAGCGTGAAGGCCGCCAGGCTGCCGACGTGGGCATTCAACCTGCGCAGGTAGGCGCTGGCGGCGGCGGCGCGTGCCGGCGTGGCAGGTTCCTGCAACAAGGCCAGGATGTCCGGGTGGAGCTGGATGGTGGCCGGCACGTTCTCCAGCGACTTGACCACGCCCTGCACGGCCGAGGCGAAAAGATCGAGCCGGTGATTGGCGTCGATCTGCAGTTGGGTGATGCCGCGCTGCTGGCCGTGGAGAAACGCCAGGACCGCGCAGACGCCGACCAGCAGGGCGGCGGCAACTGCGCCGAGCCGGATATCCACATCGCGCGAAGCCACGCGCCTGTCCACGCCGCTCAATCCAGCGGCCGGTCGTTCGGATCCCGGTAGAGGTCCAGGAGTTCACGCGATGGCGGCCAGTCGAGATTGAGGCCGCGCGGAGGAATCGGGCGCTGGAACCATTTCGCGTACAGCTTGATGGCCTCGCCGCTGCGCATCATGCCGATCAGCGCCTGGTCGACGATGCGCTTGAGCTCGTGGTCTTCGCGCCGCATCATGCAACCATAGACCTCGGAAGACATCGGAGAGCCCACGATCACCCATCTTTCGGGGTGCTCCGCCTTGGCGCGACCGCCGTAGAGAAGCGCGTCATCCATCATGAAGGCATCCGCCCGCCCCGACTCGAGCAGGCCGAACGACTCGCCGTGGTCCTTGGCAACCAGGATGGTGAACTTCCCTCCGGTCGCTTCGTTCAACAGGCGCAGGAGCCGCTCCGACGTCGTGGCCGCGGTCACCACGACGCGGCGTCCGGCCAGGTCGGGAAAATCCCGGATCCTGGAGTCGGTGGCGGTCATCAGGCGGGTGCCGATCCGGAAGAAGGAGACCGAGAAGGCGACCTGCCGCTCCCGCTCGCGGTTGTGGGTGGTCGATCCGCACTCGAGGTCGACGTTCCCGTTCTGGACCAGGGCCAGCCGGTTCTGGGCGGTGACGGGCACGAGCTTGATGGTCAGGCTGGGCAGGCGCAGTTCGGTCCTGATGCCGTCGACCACCTTGAGCATCAGCTCGTGGGAGAAGCCTGTGACGTTGCGCTTGTTGTCGTAGTAGGAGAACGGAACGGAGGACTCGCGGTGGCCCAGGTTGATGGTGCCGGCATCGGAGATGCGCTTGAGGGTGTCGACAGGCTGCGCGCGAACGGGCGGGAAAGCCAGCGACAGGGCGCCCCCAAGAAGAAGGGCCAGAACTTTCATCTGAGGGGACGCATGTGTTGTGTCGCAGGTCGGCAGGTGGTCACGGCCCGCATCTTCCCAGCATTTTGCATGCCACCGGCGAAGCTGCCGTCGGCGCTGGAGAAGCTCAGTTCGTGCCCCTGCGCGTGAACGGTTTTCCGCACTCCTGCTGCCGCCAGCGAACGGATTTCCCTCCTTGCCGCCCGCCCGCCGCCCTGTTTGTGCGTGTCGGCGCCACAGAACACAACGAAAGTGTTCGGTTCGAAGGTGGCATGCGAGTTGCACCTGCCGAGCCGGCAACATTGAACCCAAGGAATCAGGACATGAAGATCAAGAGCTCTATTGCATGCGTCGGACTGGCGCTCGCCGCCACCGGCGTTTTCGCCCAGCCCAACGACACCCTCGCCAAGGCCAAGGCGGCCGGCAAGGTCGTGATGGGCGTGCGCGAATCGTCCGCGCCGCTGTCGTACACGCTGGGCAACAACCAGTTCACCGGCTACCACGTCGAACTGTGCCAGCGCATCCTGAAGTCGGTGCTGCCCGGCA
>JAQGMY010000256.1 GCA_028292105.1 Ramlibacter sp. | reverse complement strand
ACTTTCGTGACTGGGCCAGCGCAGCAGGATGGTTTCGCCTGCGCGGGCGACATGCACCGGCGGCAGGTCCAGGTGCTGGCGCGCCGGTGCGTGGCTGTCGCCGCTCATGGCGGAAACGGCGCGTTGCAGCACGGCGTCCGGAACGATTTCCTCCTTGCCCCAGAAGCCGTGGTAGCGGTCGGCCACGCCCATGCGGCGGGCCTGCTCCGCCAGCGGCAGGCTGCGGTCCTCTGTCATTCCGTTCACAACGTGATCTCCGCGCCCAGGGTCCAGCGCGCCGCGAACGGCGGCCAGGTGCCAGCCGGGGTGTCGTCCGGCCAGCGATGGCTGAAGACGCGCTGCGGCTCCACCGGCCCGAGGTGCTGCGCTTCCACGCGCAGCGGCTGCGCGCCCAGATTCAATTCGAGGCTCAGCACCTGGCCGTCCTCATAACGCCACTGGACCGAGATGCCGCGCTCGCCGACGCGCTGCGACGTGTGCTGGCCCGTCAGCAGCAGCGGCTGCCGCGGGGTGATCCACTGGCGGCGGGCGGCGAGGGCGGCGCGGATTTCTGCCAGCCGGGTGCGACCGGCGTCGGTCTGCGCACCGGCCGGATCCGGCCGGCTCTGGTGGAAGGTCTCGCTGCTGCACGGATCGGGCAGGTCGCTGGCTGCCTCGTGGCCGAATTCGCGGCGCCGGCCGGCGCGCACCGCCTCCTGCAGCGCGCCCTCCCAGTTGGCGAAGTACAGGAAGGGCTCCCGGGCGCCCCATTCCTCGCCGAAGAACAGCATGGGAATCGCCGGGGTCAGCAGCGCCAGCAAGGTGGCCAGGGTCGAGGCCTCGGGCGGCACCAGTTGCGACAGCCGTTCACCGCGCGCCCGGTTGCCGACCTGGTCGTGGTTGTGCGCGAAGTTCACCAGCGCCGACAGCGGCTGCGGCGGGGTTGCGCGCACGTCCGTCCGGGCGCCGCCCTCCAGGCGCCTGGAGCCTTCGAAGACCATGCCGTGCGTGAAGGCGCGCGCCAGCAGGTCCAGCGGACCGTCACCATAGTCGTGGTAGTAGCGCTGGGTCTCGTCGGTCATCGCCACGTGCAGCACGTGGTGGAAGTCGTCGTTCCACTGGCCGTCGAAGCGACCCGGCTGCGGCGTGGCGGCGAGGTGGCGGTAGCCGTTGTCCTCGTTCTCCAGCACCAGGTGCACGTGGCGGCCGGGCGTGGCGGCGCGCACACGTTCGGACAGCTCCTCCAGCACGTGCTTGCCGCTGTCGTCGCTGATGGCATGCACGGCATCCAGCCGCAGGCCGTCGAAGCGGTATTCCTCGATCCAGTACAGCGCGTTGTGGATGAAGAAATCGCGCACCGGGCCGCTGTCCGGGCCATCGAAGTTGATCGCGGCGCCCCACGGGCTGCTCTTGGTCTTCGAGAAAAAGCCCGGTGCGTAGGCATGCAGGTAATTGCCTTCGGGGCCGAAGTGGTTGTAGACGACGTCGAGGAACATCATCAGCCCCAGCCCGTGCGCCCGCTGCACCAGCCGCTTCAGGTCGTCCGGCGTGCCGTAGGCGTGGTGCGGCGCGTATGGCAGCACGCCGTCGTAGCCCCAGCCGTACTCGCCGGCAAAGTCGGCGACGGGCATCAGTTCCACCGCCGTCACGCCGAGGTCCGCCAGCGCCTGCAGGCGTTCCGCGGCGGCAGCGAAGGTGCCCTCGGGCGTGAAGGTGCCGACGTGCAGTTCGTACAGCACGGTGTCCTGCCACGGGCGGCCGGTCCAGCCGTCGTTCCACTCGAACGCGCCGGGCGCCACGACGCGGCTCGGCCCCTGCGGGCCTTCGGGGTTGTGGCGCGAGGCGGGGTCCGGCACCAGCAGGTCGCCGTCGATGCGCCAGCGGTACAGGGTGCCGGCTTCCGCGCCCGGCACGTCGCATTGCCACCAGCCCTCGGCGTCGCGCTGCGCGGCTTGCGGCCGCAGCGGCTGGCCCGTGGCGGCCTCGATGGCGAGCTCGGCCTGCCTGGCGGCCGGCGCCCACAGACGGAAAGTGACGCCGCCCGCATGCGGAAGGGCGCCGAAGGGCATCTCATGGTGACAACGCACGAATTACTCCTGGGGGGCCTGCGTCAGCAGCGCCATCGAGTGCGACAGCAGTGCCAGCTTCGCGGGCGGCGCATAGCGGCGCGCGTCCTCTTCGTCGAAGTGGCCTTCTGCGGTGTAGATGCGGAGCGCCCACTCACCCGGGTGGCCGGCCACCACCGGCAGGGTGAAGGTGACGTCCTCGGGGGTGGCGTTGAGGACCAGCAGCACCGAACGGTTGCTCGATGCCTCCGCGTGCAACGGCGCGAAGCGGGCGTCGAGCACCGCGGCGACGCAGCGCACCGCGGGATTGCGCCATTCCTCGGCCGTCATTTCCAGGCCCCAGACGCTGTACCAGACGATGTCGCGGCGGCTGTCCTCGTCCGGCCGGCCGGTCAGCCAGGCGTTGTGGCGCAGTACCGGCAGCTCCCGCCGCAGCTGGAGCATGGCCTGGGTGAAGGGCAGCAGCGGGTCCTGCCGGCGTGCCTCGGACCAGTCGAACCAGCTCACCGGGTTGTCCTGGCAGTAGGCGTTGTTGTTGCCGCCCTGGGTGCGGCTCATCTCGTCGCCGCCGCGCAGCAGGGGCACGCCGCGCGAGCAGAAGAGGGTGGTGAGGAAGTTGCGCTTCTGGCGCTCGCGGAAGGCGAGGATCTTCGGGTCGTCGGTCGGGCCTTCGGCGCCGCAGTTCCAGCTGCGGTTGTGGCTTTCGCCGTCGCGGTTGTCTTCGGCGTTGGCTTCGTTGTGCTTGTCGTTGTAGCTGACCAGGTCGTTGAGCGTGAAGCCGTCGTGCACCGTGATCAGGTTGACGCTGGCCCGCGGGCCGCGCCGCGATGGGCCGTAGATGTCCGAGGATCCGCACAAGGCCGCCGCGAAGTCCCCCAGGCTGCCTTCGATGCCGCGCCAGTAGTCGCGCACGCGGTCGCGGTACTGGCCGTTCCATTCGCTCCAGCCTTGCGGGAAGCCGCCGACCTGGTAGCCGTACTCGCCCAGGTCCCAAGGCTCGGCGATCATCTTCGCGCGCTTGAGCACCGGGTCCTGGGCGATGGCCGACAGGAAGGGCCCGCGGTGGTCGAAGCCACCCTGCGCATTGCGGGCGATGGCCGGCGCCAGGTCGAAGCGGAAGCCGTCGACGTGCATTTCCTCCACCCAGTAGCGCAGGCTGTCCATGATCAGCCGCAACATGGCCGGGTGGCTGGCGTCGAGGGTGTTGCCGGTGCCGGTGAAGTCCAGATAGTGCCGGTGGTCCTCGGTCAGCCGGTAGTAGCTGCGGTTGTCTATGCCCTTGAAGCTCAGGGTGGGGCCCAGGTGGTTGCCTTCGCAACTGTGGTTGTAGACGACGTCCAGGATCACTTCGAGCCCGGCGGCATGCAGCGCCTTGACCATGGTCCGGAATTCGTTGATGTCGTTGCCGCTCAGGTAGCGCGGCTCCGGCGCCAGGAAGCCGATGGTGTTGTAGCCCCAGTAGTTGGCCAGGCCGAGGTCGATCAGCCGGCGCTCGTCGTTGAAGGCCTGGACCGGCAGCAGTTCCACCGACGTCACGCCCAGCTTCTTGAGGTGGGCGATGGCCGCGTCGCTGCCGAGACCGGCGAAGGTGCCACGCAGCGCTTGCGGCACCTCCGGCATCTGCCGGGTGAAGCCGCGCACATGCACTTCGTAGAAGACGCTGTCCTCCATCGGCACCTGCGGGTGGCGGTCGTCGCCCCAGTCGAATTGCGGGTCCACCACCACGCCCTTGGCGGCGTGCGGCGCGTTGTCGCGGGTGTCCATGTGCAGGTCGCGCTTGTCCTGCCCCAGCGGATAGCCGTATTGCCAGATCGAGCCGCGCAGCGGCCGGTCGATCTGCTTCGCATACGGATCGAGCAACAGCTTGTAGGGATTGCAGCGCCAGCCGTGCTGCGGATCGTAGGGGCCGTGCACGCGGATGCCGTAGCGGGTGCCGGCGCCCAGGCCAGGGACGAGGCCATGCCAGATGTCGTCGGTGCGCATCGGCAGGATGATGCGGCGGATCTCGTTGGCCCCCTCGGCGTCGAACAGGCAGACTTCGACCCGCTCGGCGCTGCCGGCGAACACCGCGAAGTTCACACCGCCGGCTTCGAGCGTGGCCCCCAGGGGCCAGTGGCGGCCGGGTTGGCAGGGAGCCGGCGCGCCACCGGCCGGCGGGCTGCTCTGGCGCTTCGCGGGGGTGCTTGCGACGGCTTGCGCCGTCATGCAAGCACCTCCATGCGCGGTGCAATGCGGCCGCGCCGGGCCGCCCGGTCCATGGACGCAAGGTAGGGCGAGGCGGTGTGGCGGATGGGGAAGGTCCCGGCTGGCACCACCACGATGCCCGATGGTGTCACGCAAAAACGCTGGCGGTCCTGCTCCAGGTCGAAGCCGATGCGCTCGTCAGGCGGGATGTCGTTGTCCTGGTCGATGATGGCGCGCCGCACCTGCGCGCCGCGGCCGATGCGCGAGCGCTCCATCACGATGCAATGCTCCAGCCTGGCGCCGCGCTCGACCAGCACCGATCGACGCAGCATCGCGTGGTCGAGCGACGCGCCGTCGACGATGCTGCCCGAGCCGACGATCGACCGGTTGATGACGCCGTTCTCGATCTGCGCCGACTCCGCCTGGTCGGGACTGGCATAGATGGGCCAGTGGCGGTTGGTCATGCGGAACTTGGGCTGCGCCCCCAGCGTGTCGAAGTGCGCCTGGTAATAGGCATCGATGGTGCCGACATCGCGCCAGTATGCGTGTTCCTCGTAGGCTTCGGTGCCGGGGATGGTGTTGGTGGCGAAGTCGTACGCCACCAGCTTGTGGCTCTTCACCATGGACGGCAGGATGTGCTTGCCGAAGTCGGTCTCGCCGCTCTCGTGCATGCGCTTGAGCTGCCGCAGCAGCACATCCGCATTGAAGATGTAGTTGCCCATCGACGCCAGTGCATGCGTGTCGCTGCCGGGCATGGGGGTGGTCGTCTTCGGCTTTTCCTTGAAATCGCGGATGCGATGGTCGTCGTCGATGTCGACGATGCCGAACTGGTCGCAGTCGCGCAGTTCCACCGGGAGGGTCGCCACGCTGGCGTGGGCATTGCTGCGGATGTGGAAGTCGATCATCTGCCGCACGTCCATGCGGTAGATATGGTCGGCCCCGAACACCGCCACGATGTCGGGCTGCATGCTCTCGATGAGGTGGATGTTCTGGAACACCGCGTCGGCGGTGCCCTGGAACCAGGCCGGGCCATGGCGCATCTGCGGCGGCACCACCGTGATGAAGTGCTGAGGGATGAACCGCGCCATGGTCCACGACTGCCGCACGTGCTCGATCAGCGACTGCGACTTGTACTGCACCAGCAGGTAGATCGAGTAGATCTCCGAGTTGACCAGGTTGGACAACACGAAGTCCACGATCCGGTGTTTGCCGTTGAACGGCACGGCGGGCTTGCACCGATCGGCGGTCAGCGGGTGCAGGCGCGAGCCTTCCCCTCCCGCCATCACGAAGGCGAGTACGTTCTTATTGGCTGGCATCGGGTTCCTCCCGTGTGGCGGTCGTTGGAATGGGCCGGTTGCACAGGACCACGGTGCCGAGCGGTGGAACGCTGACCAGCGCGCTCGCCGGCCAGCCACCCAACGCCTGGGTCGTGGCCTGCACCCGGCCAAGGTTGCCGACGCCGCTTCCGCCATAGAAAGCAGCGTCGCTATTGAGGATTTCGTGCCACGGCCCGGCCTCGGGCAGCGCCACCCGCAGGGCCTGCCGCGGCTCCGGCGTCAGGTTGACGATGGCGACCACCTGCGCGTCGTCCGGACCGGCGCGGCGCAGGAAGGTGAGGATCGTCGGCTCATGCCGCTCGCACGGCACCCAGGAGAAGCCTGCGCGCTCGAAGTCGGTGGCATGCAGCGCCGGCAGCTGCTTGTACACGGCGTTGAGGTCCGTCACCCAGCGGGCCATGGCGGCATGCAGCGGGCGGGCCCACAGGTACCAGTCGAGCGTGCCCTCGTGGTGCCACTCCGCCACCTGCGCGAACTCGCCGCCCATGAACAGCATCTTCTTGCCGGGATGCGTCCACATCAGCCCGAACAGGTTGCGCAGGCCGGCAAAGCGCTGCCACTCGTCGCCGGGCTGCCGCGTCAGCAGGCTGCCCTTGCCATAGACGACCTCGTCGTGCGACAGCGGCAGCACGAAGTTTTCATCGAACGCATAGACGGCCGAGAAGCGGATGTCGTCCCCGTGCCTTCGCCGGTAGAAGTGCGGCCGCGACACGTAGCGCAGCGTGTCGTTCATCCAGCCCATGTTCCACTTCATGCCGAAGCCCAGGCCGCCGTCGTGCACCGGGCGGGACACCGAAGGCCAGGCCGTCGATTCCTCGGCGATCATGTGCACGTCGGGGAACTGCGCGTAGACCGAGGTGTTCAGGTCGCGCAGGAAGCCGACCGCTTCCTGGTTCTGGTTGCCGCCCTGCGCGTTCGGGATCCATTCGCCTTGCTTGCGGGCGTAATCCAGGTACAGCATCGAGGCGACGGCATCCACGCGCAGGCCGTCGAAGTGGTACTTCTCCAGCCAGAACACCGCGTTGCTGATCAGGAAATCGCGCACCTCGTAGCGCCCATAGTTGAAGATCAGGCTGTTCCACTCCGGGTGGAAGCCACGGCGGGGATCTTCATGCTCGTACAGCGCCGTGCCGTCGAAACGCGCCAGCGCGTGCGGGTCGGAGGGAAAGTGCGACGGCACCCAGTCCAGGAACACCCCTATGCCTTGCTGGTGCAGCGTGTCGACGAACGCCATCAGGTCCTGCGGCGTCCCGTAGCGCCAGGTGGGCGCGAAGTAGCCGGTGGTCTGGTAGCCCCAGGAGCCGTAGAACGGGTGCTCGCACACCGGCATCAGCTCGACGTGCGTGAAGCCCATGTTGTGGCAGTGCACGGCCAGCCGCCGCGCAAGCTCGCGGTAGTTCAGGAAGCGGCCATCCTCTTCGCGCTGCCAGGACCCGAGGTGCACTTCGTAGATCGAGATCGGGCTGGCATGCGACTGGCGTTGGCCGCGCGTGCGCATCCACTCGCCGTCGCCCCATTCGTTGGACAGGTCCCAGATCTGCGATGCGGTCCCGGGCGCGGGTTCCATGCGCAAGGCATACGGATCGGCCTTGTCCATCCAGTGCCCCCACTGGTTCTGGATGCGGAACTTGTAGAAGTCGCCGGCGCGCGCGCCCTCGATGAAGCCGCTCCAGCGGCCGCTGCCATCGCCCGCGCCTTGCAGCAGCTCGCAATGCCACTGGTTGAAGCTGCCGATGACGCCCACTGCGCGTGCGTTGGGCGCCCATACACAAAACCAGGTGCCGCGCTCCGTGGTGTGCGCGCCCATCGCCTCGAACTGGCGGTGGTGGTGGCTGGCGCGGCGTTCGCCGGGCGCGCCGTTGCGCGGCTGAACGGACGCGTTCTCCTCTTCTTGCATAGGGGGCTGCATGGCCTGCTCGTTGTAAGCGGGCCATTCTGGTGGCCGCCAAGCGCGACCTTTGAAGGCCGCGCCGAACAAGCGGCGTAGGCTTGGGCCTACAGGCTCAAGGGACGCGTTCGGGCACCGCGATGTCGCGCCCAGCTGACGTAGAGTTGCTTCTTACACGCCCAGATGCTGCTGCAGCATTTGCGGCTGCGCGCACAACTCGGCCGAGGTGCCTTCGAAGACCACTTCGCCCTTGACCAGGATGACATTGCGGTCGGTCACCTGCGTCACCTGCTTCCAGTTCTTGTCGACGATCACGCTGGAGATGCCGCTCGCGCGGATCAGCGCGCAGATGCGCCAGATCTCGCGCGCAACCAGCGGCGCCAGGCCCTCGGTCGCTTCATCGAGGATGAGCACGTCGGGGTTGGTCATCAACGCGCGACCGATGGTGAGCATCTGCTGCTCGCCGCCGGACAGTTGCTGGCCGCCATGCCCCAGCCTCTCCTTCAGCCGCGGGAAGGTCTCCAGCACGCGGTCGTAGGTCCAGTCGCGCTGGCCGGCGGTACCCGCGCGCGCGGCCATCACCAGGTTTTCCTTGACGCTGAGATTGGCGAAGATGCCCCGGCCTTCCGGCACGTAGGCGACGCCGAGCTGCGCCACTTCGAAGGACGGCCGCCCGACCATGTCGCGCCCCTTCACCAGCACCGTTCCGGCTTTCGGCCGCAACAGCCCCATCAGCGACTTCAGCAGCGTGCTCTTGCCCATGCCGTTGCGTCCCATCAGGCCTATGGTTTCGCCGCGCCCCACGTGAAAGTCGATGCCGCGCAGGATGTGGCTCGCCCCGTAATAGGTATGGAGCCCCCGCGCCTGGACCAGGTGTTCAGTCATGCGCGCTCTCGTCGCCGAGGTAGGCCAGCTGGACGTTCGGATCGGCCCGGACTTGCGCTGGCGTGCCGCTGGCGATCACCTGCCCGTTCACCATGACAGTGAGCCGGTCGGCCAGCGCGAACACGGCGTCCATGTCGTGCTCCACCAGCATGATGGCGTGCTCCGCCTTCAGGCGCAGCAGCAGCTGCACCATGCGTTCGGCTTCGGCGCTGCCCATGCCGGCGAGCGGCTCGTCGAGCAACAGCACCCGGGGTTCGGTGGCGAGCGTCATCGCGATCTCCAACTGGCGCTGTTCGCCGTGGCTGGCGGCGCCGGCAATGGCGTTGCGGCGTTGTTGCAAGCCGGCGAGTTCGAGCGCGCGCTCGGCCCGCGCGTTCGCGTCCTGCATCCTGTCGGCCAGCCGCAACCACGCTGCCGCATGCGGGGTGCGCGACTGCGCGGCCAGCCGGATGTTTTCCCAGACCGTGAAGGGCAGGAAGATGTTGGTCTTCTGGTAGCTGCGGCCCAGGCCCGCGCGCGAGATGCGTTCCGGATTCCAGCCGGTGATGTCCTTGCCAGCGAGCGTGACCTTGCCTGCGCTGGGGCGGAGGTCCCCCGACAGCAGGTTGGTCAGCGTCGACTTGCCGGCGCCATTGGGGCCGATCACCGCGTGGATCGTCGAACGCCAGAGGTCCAGCGTGACCTCGTTGACGGCGGCAAGGCCGCCGAAGCGCTTGGTCAGGCCGCGCGCCGAGAGCAGCGCTTCACTCATCGCGCTGCTCCTTGCGGCGCATCACGCGCTCGGCCAGTCCCAGCAGCCCGCGCGGCGCGAAGGTGACGACCAGCACGATGAAGACACCGACGGTCAGCTGCCAGTGCTTGCCCATGTCGTAGTCGCCGAGCTTGGGCAGGTCCTTGGCGGCGTGCAGCAGGTATTCGAAGGCGAAGGCGCCGCCGATGGCGCCGGCGAAGTTGCCCAGGCCGCCGAGGATCACCATCATGATCACATGCGCGCTCATGTGGAAACCCATCAGCTCCGGATTCACGAAGCCGGTCTGCGCGCCCCAGAGGTAGCCCGCCAGTCCCGCCAACGCACCGGCGAGCGTGAAGGCCGCCAGCTTGTAGCCGAAGGTGCCGAAGCCCATCGCCCGCATGCGGTGCTCGTTGACCCGGATGCCTGCCAGCACGCGCCCGAAAGGGCTGAACAGGAGGCGGCGCAGGAACACGTAGACCAGCACCAGCATCGCCAGCGTGAAGTAGTAGAAGGTCTTCTTGTTCTCGAGGTCGAACAGGCCGGCATCCGGCTTGAAGTTGATGTAGATGCCATCCGAGCCGCCCAGCACCTTGTTGTCGAAGAACAGGTAGAACACCATCTGCGCGAAGGCCATGGTGACCATGATGAAGTAGATGCCGTTGGTGCGGACCACGAAGAAGCCGATGACCAGGGCCGCCAGCGCCGAAGCGGCCACGGCGACCGGCAGCGTCCACCACAGGCTCACCGCTTCGCCTTGCGGCGTGAGGAAAGCGAGCGCGTAGCCGGCGACGCCGAAGAAGGCCGCGTGCCCGAGCGACACCAGGCCGGTCACGCCGAGCAGCAGATCCAGGCTCATCGCGAAGATGCCGAGGATCATCATCCGCGCCACCATCTGGGTGTAGAAGTCGCTGCCGACCAGGGGGTAGAGCAGCAGCGCGACCAGCGCCAGCAGCACGATCGCCTGCAAGCTGCGGGGCAGGCGCTCCAGGTTTGCCTTGACGCTGCTCATTGCTTGAACAGCCCTTCGGGCTTCCACAGCAGCACCGCGGCCATGAGCATGTAGACCAGCATGCCGGCCACGTGCGGCAGCAGCACCTTGCCGAAGGTGTCGACCAGGCCGACCAGCAGGGCCGAGATCAATGCGCCGCGCACCGAACCGATGCCGCCGATCACGACCACCACGAAGCACATGATCAGCACCTGCGAGCCCATGTTGGGATAGACGCTGGAAATCGGCGCGGCGATCATGCCGGCGATCGCCGCCAGCCCGACACCGAGGGCGAACACCACCGCGTGGATCAACTTGACGTTGATGCCCAGCGCCTCGGTCATCTGGTGGTTGAAGGCGCCGGCGCGGATCTTCATGCCCAGGCGCGTGCGCGAGATCAGCAGGTACAGGCCCAGTGCCAGCAGGACGCAAACGCCGGACATGAACAGCCGGTAGACCGGGTAGGAAAGGTTGTCCGTGAGCGGGATCGAGGCCGAGAGCAGGGCGGGGATGGGCACGCCGTGCACGTCGTCACCCCAGACGATGGAGCGCAGTTCCTCGAAGATGTAGATCAGCCCGAAGGTCAGGAGCACGTGGTCCAGGTGGTCCCGCTGGTAGAAGTGGCGAAACAGGAGGCGCTCCAGCACGAGGCCGAACAGCACCGACAAAGCCGTGCCGAGCACGATGGCCAGCGCGAGGCTGCCGGTCTTGGCGGCCAGCGACCAGGCCAGGTAGGCGCCCAGCATGTAGAAACTGCCGTGGGCGAGGTTCACCACGCCCATGATCCCGAAGATCAGCGTCAGGCCGGCGGCCAGCATGAACAGCAGCAGCCCGTACTGCACGCTGTTCAGGAGCTGGATCAGGAAGTTGGGGAAGTCCATGGGTTCGAAAGCAAGCAGATGGCGTGCCGGGTCCAGCCCACCGAACCTGTCATCCCGGGCTTGACCCGGGATCCACGCGGCGCGAGCGGAGTCATGGATGCCGGGTCAAGCCCGGCACGACATGATTTCCCGTTGTGTGCAGATCGTCAGGCGAGCTTGCAGCCGGCGCCCGAATCCGCCAGCGCCTTGGCGGCGATGCCGATCACCTTGTTGTCCTTGTTCTCCACCCGGCGCAGGTACATGTCCTGGATCGGGTTGTGGGACTTGCTCATGGTCCACTTGCCGCGCGGGCTGTCGATGGTCTGGGTTTCCAGCGACTGGTACAGCGCCTGCTTGTTGCCGAAGTCGCCCTTGACCGCGGCCATGCCTTGCGCGAGCAGCAGGCCGGTGTCGTAGCCCTGCACCGCATAGACGTCCGGCTGCATCTTGAAGTTGGTGGCATAGGCGGTGCGGAACTGCCGGTTGCGCGCCGTGTCCAGCGAGTCGGCGTAGTGCATCGTGGTCATGATGCCTTCGGCCGCGGGACCCGCCGCGTCCAGCACGCCCTCGGTCAGGAAGCCCGAGCCCCACAGCGGGATCTTGTCCTTGAGGCCGGCCGCGGCGTAGTCGCGAATGAACTTGGCCGCACCACCGCCGGCGAAGAAGCAGGCCACCGCATCGGGGCGCAGCGAGGCGATCTCGGTGAGCAGCGCCTGGAACTCCACGTTCGGGAAGGGCAGGCCAAGTTCCTTGATGATCGTGCCGCCGGCCTTGGTGTAGCTGTCCCTGAAGCCTTCGAAGGCCTCGTCGCCCGCCGCGTATTTCCACGTGATCCAGACGGTGCGCTTGAGGCCCTTGTCCATCATGGGCTTGCCGAGCGCCAGCGTCGGCTGGCTGTTGGTGAAGGAGGTGCGGAACACGTTGGGTGCGCAGAGCGCACGCGTGGCCGCATGCACGCCGGCGTTCGGAATCAGGTTCAGGACACCGCTTTCTCGTGCGACGCGCTGTATGCCCATCTGCACGCCCGAATGCACGGTGCCGATCAGCACGTCGACCTTGTCGCGCTGCACCAGGCGGTTGGCATTCTCCACGCCCTTGGACGGCTCCGATTCGTCGTCGACCTTGAACCACTCGATGTCGCGCCCGCCCAGCTTGCCGCCCTTTTCGGCGATCGCCATCCGCACGCCGTTTTCGATGGCCACCCCCAACTGCGCGAACGTCCCCGTGTAGGGGAGCATGAAGCCGACACGGATGCGGTTCGACTGCGCCCTCACGATTTGCGGCAGCAGGATGCCGGTGGAAGCCGCGCCTACGAGGGCGGCGCCGCGGGACAGGACGAGACGGCGAGAGGTCATGAATGCTCCTTCATTGAGTCGCCGGTGCGGGCACGCGGCGGGTTTTTTCTGCTGGATGCGGATCGTCGGATTGTGATCGACTGCGGCCTGCGACCGCCACATGGCTTTCCCTCAGCCACCGCTCGTCGCACGCAGGCGGAAACGCTGGATCTTGCCGGTCGCCGTCTTCGGCAGCTCCGGCACGAATTCGATCCAGCGCGGGTACTTGTAGGGTGCCAGGCGGGTCTTGACGTGCGCCTGCAGTTCCTCGGCGCTGGCTTGCTGGCCCGCCTTGAGCACCACGTACGCCTTGGGCTTGACCAGACCTTCATGGTCCGCCACGCCGATCACCGCGGCCTCGAGGATGCACGGATGCGTGGCCAGGCAGGCTTCCACCTCGAAGGGCGAGACGTAGATGCCGCCGACCTTCAGCATGTCGTCGCTGCGGCCGCCGTACGTGTAGTAGCCGTCGGCGTCGCGCGTGTACTTGTCGCCGCTGCGCGTCCACTCGCCGGCGAAGGTCGCCTTGGTCTTGGCGCGGTTGTTCCAGTACATGAGGGCCGCCGTCGGCCCGGCGATCTGCAGTTCACCGAGCTCGCCGTCGGCGCAGTCGCGGCCGTCGTCGCCGACGATGCGGCATTGGTAGCCAGGCACCGGCTGGCCGGTGGTGCCGTAGCGCACCCGGCCGGGACGGTTGGACAGGAAGATGTGCAGCATCTCGGTGGAACCGATGCCGTCGAGGATCTCGCAGCCGTATTCGGCCGTCCAGCGCTGGCCGATGTCGGCGGGCAGGGCTTCGCCCGCGCTGGTGCACACGCGCAGCTTCAGGTCCTGCTTCGGGGGCCGGGTCGCGTCGGCCAGCATGGCGGCGTACAGCGTCGGCACGCCATAGAAGATGGTGGGCTGGTACTTCCTGAGCACGCCGAAAACGTCGGGCGGCGTCGGGCGTGTTGGCAGCAGCACGCTGGTCGCGCCCACGCTCATGGGGAAGGTGAGGGCGTTGCCCAGGCCATAGGCGAAGAACAGCTTCGCCGCCGAGAACACCACGTCCTCCTCGCGGATTCCGAGGACCGCGCGCCCATAGAGTTCGGCCGTCTGGATCAGGTGGCTGTGCAGGTGCACCGTGCCCTTGGGCGTGCCGGTGGAGCCGCTGGAGTAGAGCCAGAAGCAGGCGTCGTCGCAGCAGGTGCCGGCGACTTCCGCGCTGTCCTTGCCGGCGGCGACCAGTCCGGCGACCGAGCGTTCGCCGCTGTCTCCGGCCACGAACATGTGCTTCAGGGTGGAGATCTTGCCCACCAGCGGCTCGAAGGTCGGCAGCAGCGGCTTGGAGACGAACAGGGCGTGCGCGCGCGAATCGCGCAGCATGAAGTCGAAGTCCCGGGTGGTCAGCAGCGTGTTGGCAGCGACGGGGACCACGCCGGCCAGGATGCAGCCGAGGAAGACCACCGGCCATTCGAGCGTGTCCAGCATCGCCAGCAGCACCCGTGTCTCGGGCGCGAAGCCGCGCTGGCGCAGGGCATCGGCGAAGCGGCGCGCTTGTTCTTCGAGCTGGCCGTAGGTGAGTTGGGCGCCCGTGGCCGCGTCGACGAACGCGACCTTGGTCGGACGCGCGGCGTTGCGCCGCAACAGGTCGTGCGCCGCGTTGTAGTCGCGCGGGATCTCGATGCGGGGCGGACTGGCGCCGTGGTCGGTGTGGCTCAGGTGCATTTTCGTTGTCTCCTCGTTGCGCGCTCCCGACCTGTTGTCATCCCGGCCTTGAGCCCGGATCCATGCACCACGCGGAGGGGCATGGGTCCCGGGTCAAGCCCGGGACGACGGCTTGTCTAGGCACTCGCCTTCTGCATGGCCGGAATCGCTTCGTTCTGCAGCCACTCCCGGCACCAGGCGGTGCCGAGTTCTTCCGGGAAGGTGCCGGCGCTGGCGTCGTGCAGCCAGACTTCGCCGATGCGCTGCGCGCCCAGCCCTTGCAGCCGCTCGTCGAACTTCTTGCCGCCAAAGCAGAAGGTCTGCGCGTAAGTGCAGTCGCCCAGCGCGATCACGCCGTAACGCACGTGGCCCAGGTACTTGGGTTGGGCGTCCAGCGATTCATACAGGCCGCGCGCGTTGTCCGGCACGTCACCCGAGCCATAGGTCGAGGAGCAGATGAGATAAAGTGCATCTTCGTCGAAGACACTGATGTCGAGGCCGTCCATCAGCAGCACCTCGATCTCGTCCACGAGGTCGGCGCAGTCCATCTGGATCGACTGCGCGACGTAGTCAGCGGTGCTGGTCATGGTGCCGACGAGGATCTTGAGTTTCATGCGGTTCCGATCATGTGCAGTAAACTGCTTGACATGCGAGTCACAGGAAGTATATTGCAATCCTGTTCCAGCGCAAGTCCCCCGCACAGATTCCACCGACCATGCAGTCCGCAGACCCGACCGACTCCCGCGCCACCCTGGCTGAACTGGGTGCCCGGGTACGGGCCTGGCGTGCCCGTCGGGGCATGACACGCAAACAGCTGGCCGCGGATTCCGGGCTGTCCGAACGCTTCCTCGCAGACGTCGAAGGCGGCAAGGGCAACGTCTCGATCAACTCGCTGGAAGCTGCGGCGCGGGCCCTGAACATCACCATCCTCGACCTGCTGCAGGACGCGTCGCGGCCGGCCCTGGCGCGCGTCCAGGGCCTGCTCGGGCGGCTCGACGACGGCGAGCTGGACCACGCCTACACGCTGCTGGGCTCCACCTTCGGCCTGGCCGATGCGCAGGGCCGCGAGCAGCGCATCGCGCTGGTGGGCCTGCGCGGCGCCGGCAAGACCACGCTTGGCGCGAGCCTGGCCACCGAACGCGGCGTGCCCTTCATCGAACTCGATCGCGAGATCGAGCGCGAGGCCGGCACCAGCATGAACGAGATCCTGTTGCTGAACGGGCAGGCGGGCTACCGCCGCTACGAGCGCCGGGCCCTCCTGCGCATCGCCGAGGAGCATGCCGAAGGCGTGGTGATGACCACCGGCGGCAGCATCGTCAGCGAGCGCGAAACCTTCGACCTGCTGCAAAGCCGCTTCTACTGCGTCTGGCTCAAGGCCAGTCCGGAAGAACACATGAGCCGGGTCGTGGCCCAGGGCGACATGCGCCCGTTCGAGGCCAACCGCGGCGAGGATGGACAGATCGCGCAGGGCGCGATGGGCGAGGCGCTGGAAGACCTGCGCCGGATCCTGTCCAGCCGCGAGGCCCTGTATGCGCGGGCCGACGCCGTGGTGGACACGGCGGCCCGCTCCGTCAAGCAATCCCTGAAAGATCTGGAACGCGTCGTTCCGCTGGAGAAAAGATGAATGCAATGACCGAACCCCTGCTGTTCAAGCAAGGCGACCGCGAGCTTGTGAGCTTCGCGACCCACCCGTCGAACTACCAGCACTGGACGCTGAGCGTGGACGGCGACGTCGCGCGGCTCAAGCTGGACATCAACGAGGACGGCGGCATCAAGCCGGGCTACAAGCTCAAGCTCAATAGCTACGACCTGGGCGTCGACATCGAGCTGCACGACGCGGTCAACCGCGTTCGCTTCGAGCATCCGCAGGTGAAGGTCGTGGTGTTCGAGTCCGGCAAGGAAAAGATCTGGTGCTCGGGCGCCAACATCTACATGCTGGGCCTGTCGACCCACGGCTGGAAGGTGAACTTCTGCAAGTTCACCAACGAGACCCGCAATGGCCTGGAGGATTCGTCGCGCAACGACGGGCTCAAGTCGCTCGCGGCCGTGACCGGCGCCTGCGCTGGCGGCGGCTACGAGCTGGCCCTGGCCTGCGACCGCATCGTGATGGTCGACGACCGCTCGTCCACCGTCAGCCTGCCGGAAGTGCCGCTGCTGGGCGTGCTGCCCGGCACCGGCGGCCTGACCCGCGTCACCGACAAGCGCAAGGTCCGCCGCGACCTGGCCGACATCTTCTGCACCACCAGCGAAGGCGTGCGCGCCGACCGCGCCAAGGACTGGAAGCTGATCGACGCGCTGGCCAAGCCGCAGCAGTTCCCGCAGCTGATCGAACAGGAAGTGGCGGCTCTGCGGGCGCAGTCCACCCGCAATGGCAGCAAGGGCATCGAGCTGACGCCGCTGCAGCTGACCATCGACGAGCAGGGCTACCACTACACCACGGTGGACGCGAAGGTGGATCGCGAGGCCCGCATCGCGACAATCACGGTGCACGCGCCCAAGGCGAACGTCGAATCGACGCCGCAAGCGATCGAAGCCGCGGGCGCGAACTGGTGGCCGCTCAAGCTGGCGCGCGAACTGGACGACCTGATCCTGAACCTGCGCACCAACGAGCTGGAAACCGGGACCTGGGTGATCCAGACCCGTGGCGACGCCAACAAGGTCATGGCGGCGGACGCCGTGCTGGAAAAGCACAAGGAGCACTGGCTGGTGCGCGAGACCATCGGCGCGCTGCGCCGCACGCTGGCCCGCCTGGACGTGACCAGCCGCTCGCTGATCGCGCTGGTCGATGCCGGCTCCTGCTTTGCCGGCACCTTCTACGAACTGGCGCTGGCCTGCGACCGCATCTACATGCTGGACCTGCCGGATTCGCCGGACGCCGCCCCCTCGCTGCAATTGAACGCGGCCAATTTCGGCCGCTACCCGGTCGTCAACGGACTGACCCGGCTGCAGACGCGCTTCAACGAGGACGAAGCGACCATCGCGCAACTCAAAGGCCTGCTGGAAAGCCCGCTGCGGGCCGACCAGGCGCTGGGCCTGGGCCTGGTGACGCTGACGCCCGACGACATCGACTGGGACGACGAGATCCGCATCATGCTGGAGGAGCGCGCGTCGCTGTCGCCGGACGCGATGACGGGCCTGGAGGCGTCGCTGCGCTTCCCGGGCAAGGAGACCATGGAGACGCGCATCTTCGGCCGCCTCTCGGCCTGGCAGAACTGGATCTTCATCCGCCCCAACGCGGTTGGCGAAGAAGGCGCCCTCAAGCTGTTTGGCACCGGCAAGAAGGCGAAGTTCGACTGGAAGAGGATTTGAACCACGCTGGGGTGCCTTCGGCCACCCCAGCCTGCGCGCGACCACGCATTCGTCGCAACCCGATTTTGTAGGCTGGGGTCCGTTCAACGGACCCCAGCAAACCAGGACCCACCATGAGCACCATCGACCTCCAATCCCTGATCCCCAACAACGTCCACCTGGGCGAGAACCGCCAGCTGCAGCGTGCCCTCGAGCACTGGCAGCCGGCCTTCCTGAACTGGTGGGACGAGATGGGGCCGAGCGACTTCAAGGCGCGCGAGGTCTACCTGCGCACCGCCGTCGGCGTCGATGCCCAGGGCTGGGCCAGCTACGGCTACACGCCGATGCCCGACTACCGCTGGGGCATCTTCCTGGCCGACAAGGAAGAGGGCCGCAAGATCGGCTTCGGCGATCACATGGGCGAAGACGTCTGGCAGGAAGTGCCCGGCGAATACCGCAGCACCTTCCGCCGCCTGATCGTGACGCAGGGCGACACCGAGCCGGCATCCGTCGAGCAGCAGCGCCTGCTGGGCCATACCGCTCCTTCGCTCTACGACCTGCGCAACCTGTTCCAGGTCAACGTGGAGGAGGGCCGCCACCTGTGGGCGATGGTCTACCTGCTGCACGCCTACTTCGGCCGTGAGGGCCGCGACGAGGCCGAGCAGCTGCTCAAGCGCAACTCCGGCGACCTCGACGCGCCCCGCATCCTCGGGGCCTTCAACGAGGAGACCACCGACTGGCTGTCGTTCTTCATGTTCACCTACTTCACCGACCGGGACGGCAAGTACCAGCTCGGCACGCTGAAGGAGAGCGGCTTCGACCCGCTGGCGCGCACCTGCG
>JAQGMY010000419.1 GCA_028292105.1 Ramlibacter sp. | reverse complement strand
GTGCGCCTGCTTTTTTCCTGGAGAAATCATGCTGAAAGACAAGGTCGCCATCGTCACCGGAGCGGGTTCCGGTATTGGCCGCGCCATCGCGCTTGCGTATGCGCGCGCAGGCGCCAAGGTGGTGGTGTCGGATACCAACCCGGTCAGCGGCGAGGAGACGGTGGCGCTGGTGCGGCAGGCGGGCGGCAGCGCCCTGTTCGCTGCCGCCGACGTGTCGGTGGCGCCAGACTGCGCCCGACTGGTCGAGCGCACGGTGCAGGCCTACGGGCGCCTCGACATCGCCTGCAACAACGCCGGAATCGGTGGCGAGCAGGCACCGACGGCCGACTATCCGCTCGACGCCTGGCAGCGCGTGATCGGCGTCAACCTCACCGGGGTGTTCCACTGCATGAAGTACGAGATCGCCCAGATGCTCAAGGGCGGGGGTGGTGCGATCGTGAACATCGCGTCGATCCTCGGCGCCGTCGGCTTCGCCAATGCACCCGCCTACACCGCCGCCAAGCACGGCGTGCTGGGGCTCACCAAGACGGCCGCGCTGGAGTACGGCCCCCAGCGCGTGCGCATCAACGCCGTCGGCCCCGCCTTCATCCACACCCCCATGATCGCCGGGCTCGAGCAGGACCCCGCGAGCCTGGCCCAGCTGGTCGGCCTGCACCCGATCGGGCGGCTTGGTACCTCCGAGGAGGTGGCGGAAATGGTCCTGTGGCTCAGCGGGCCCGGGGCTTCCTTCGTGACGGGCGGCTACTACCCTGTAGACGGCGGCTACCTGGCGCGTTGATCATTGCCGGCGACGTTCTCCTCGTCGCCGGCAACGCTCAAGCCGGGACGGCGCCTGGCGCGAGATCGCGCGCGCGTTCGCCACCCGTCAACCGCAGGCGGAACGAGACCGTGTCGTCCTTCGCCGGCCGCAGCTCGAAGCCATTGGCGCGCGCCAGGGCCGCCATGCCGACGTTCTCCTGCAGGCACTGGCCGGCGACTTCGGCGGTGCCGCGCCCGCGCAGGTAGGCCAGCAGCTTGGCCAGCAGCGAACGCCCGAGTCCGCGCCGCTGCCAGTCGGACGCGACCTGGATCGCGAACTCCGCCTGCAGGTTGTCGGGGTCGCACACGGCGCGCACTTCGCCGGCGATGCGGTCGCCGTCCAGGGCCACGAAGGTCATCTCGCGCTCGTAGTCGATCTGGCAGTAGCGGGCCAGCTCGGAGTGCGGCACTTCGCGCCGCGACAGGAAAAAGCGCAGCCGCATGTCCGCCGGTGTGCAACCGGCATAGAACGTCGCCAGCGCCGCGCCGTCCTCGGGACGGATCGGCCGCACCCGCAAGTCGCGCCCGCCGATCGTCAGCCGCTCCTCCAGCTCCGACGGATACGGCCGCAGCGCCAGCCGGTTTTCCTCGTTGGCGGCCGGCCGGCGCAGGCGAATGCGGGCATCGACGGCCAGCACCCCGTCCGGATCCGCCAGCAGCGGGTTGATGTCCAGTTCGGCGATCCACGGCAGGTCGGCCGCCATGCGCGACACCCGCAGCACCGCATCGACCAATGCGGCCTGGTTCACCCCGGGCTGGTCGCGGTAGCCGGCCAGCAATTGCGCGACCTGGGTGCGGCCGATCAGGTCACGCGCCAGCGTGTCGTTGAGCGGCGGCAGGTCCATCGCGCTGTCCTTGCGCAGCTCCACGGCGGTTCCGCCGGCGCCGAACAGGACCACCGGGCCGAACAGGGGATCGTTGGCGATACCGAGGATCAGCTCGTGCGCTCGCCGTCTGTGGACCATGGGCTGCACCGTGAAGCCGAGCACCCGCGGCTGCGGGCGCGCGCGGTCCATGGACTGGCGCATCAGCGCCGCGGCATTGCGCAGCGCGTCGCCGTTGGCCAGGTTCAATGCCACGCCACCAAGATCCGACTTGTGCACGACGTCCGGCGAGACGATCTTCAAGGCCACGGGGTAACCGAGCCACGCGGCGGCCTTGGCCGCCTCCTCCGCATCGGGCACCTTGACGGTCCGCAGCGTCGGGATCCCGTAAGCCTGCAGCACCTCCATCGTCTGCGCCGCGTCCAGCCATTCGCGGCCGGCGGCCAGTGCGTCCTCCAGGACCTCCTTCGCCGCAGCGCGATCCGGCCGAATGTCCGGCGACTGCGCATCGGGCAGTTGCAGCAGCGCGACCTGGTTGCGGTGGTACTGAACCAGCTGCAGCCAGGCGTCGACGCCGCGCTCGGGTGTCGTATAGCAAGGCAGGCCGGCCAGCGCGAAAGCGCGCCGGGCCGGCTCGACCATCTGGCCACCCAGCCAGGATGTCAGCACCGGCTTGCCGGCTTCCTGCACCAGCGGCAGGCAGGCCGCGGCGATGTCCAGCGCGGGCACGATGGCGGTGGGCGCATGCATGAAGAGGACGCCGTCCACCTCCGGCGCGGCCAGCAGCACGCGCAAGGCGTCGCGGTAGCGCTCCACCGGGGCGTCGCCGACGATGTCCACCGGATTGCCGTGCGACCAGCCGGCCGGCAGGCAGGCATCGAGTGCGCGCAAGGTATCGGCCGACAGCAGGGCCAGCTGCCCCTTGCCCAGCGCCACCGCGTCGGCCGCCAGCACACCGGCGCCGCCGCCGTTGGTGACCATCGCCAGCCGTTCGCCGACCCACTTGCGCGGCCGCGAGAGCGTCTGCGCCGCGTCGAACAAGGCGTCCAGGGTGTCCACCCGGAGCATCCCTGCGCGCCGCACGGCCGCATCGAACACCTGGTCCGAACCTGCCATGGCTCCGGTATGCGAGGCAGCCGCGCGCGCGCCGTCCGGCGCCCGCCCGGCCTTCACCAGGATCACCGGTTTGTTGCGCGCCGCGGCGCGCGCCGCCGACATGAACTTGCGCGCGTGCTTGACCGACTCCATGTACATCAGGATGGCGCGCGTGCCGGGGTCGCTGGCCAGGTAGTCGAGGACGTCGCCGAAGTCGACATCGGCGCTGTCGCCCAGCGAGATGAAATGCGAAAAGCCTATGCCCTGGCTGTTGGCCCAGTCCAGCATCGCCGTGGCGAGTGCGCCGGACTGCGTGACGAAGGCGAGCTGGCCGGGCGCGGCGTTGCCGGGCGCGAAGCTCGCATTCAGGCCGACCCCGGGGACCAGCTCGCCGATGCAGTTCGGCCCGAGGATGCGCAGCAGGAACGGCCGCGCGGCGTCCAGCATCTGCTGCTCGTAGGTGGGACCGTCGTGCGCGGCCCGCTGCTTCAGACCGGCCGTCACGACCACGGCGGCGCGGGTGCCCTTGCTGCCGAGTGCGGCGATCAGTTCCGGCACGGCGGCAGCCGGGGTGCAGATGATGGCCAGGTCCGGCGCCGCGGGGAAGGAGCCCACGTCGGGCCACACTTCGATGCCGTCGATCTCGCCGCGCCGCCGGCCCACCGCCCACAACGGGCCCTCGAAGCCGCCCTGGCGCAAGTTGCGCAGCACGATGGCGCCGACGCTTCCCGGCCGGGTCGACACCCCCACCACCGCCACCGAGCGTGGCGCGAAAAGTCGATCGAGGTTGCGGATGCTCATGTGCAGGTTCCAGGGTGGGTCATGCGACAGGTTAGGCGGTGCGCCGGCGCGCGGGTTGCGCGAAATCAAGCAGGCCGCGCCTGGCAGCAAGACGGCCGCCTGCTGCCCGCAACAATCGATGGGGGAAGCGCCTGGCTTGATCCACGTCAAGCCGCGCCGGCCGAACGCGGCAACACTGGCTGCCACACAGCCAAGGAACCACGATGAACGATCTCGCCCGGGAAATGCAGCAAAGCCAGGAACGCATGGCACGCGAGTTGCACAGCCTCATTGCCGACGCCGAGGAATTGCTGCAGCACGCCGTGCGCGACGCCAGCAGCGAATTCACCCAGGCGCGCGAGCGGCTGGACAAGGGCCTGAAAGCGGCCAGGAGCAGGCTCGCGGCAGCGGAAGAAGCGATGCGGAGACGCGCCGGCCATGCCGCCCGCGCCGCCGAGGACTACGTCCACGGCAACCCGTGGATCGCCGTCGGCGTCAGCGCCGGTGCCGGACTGCTCGCCGGCCTGCTGATCGCCCGACGCTAGCCGGCTGGGCTGCTGGCGCCGCCTACTGCAGCTTGCCTGCGAAGGCGCGCTCCAGCCCCTCGAGGTCGACGATGCGCACGTGCTTCTTGTCGACCTCCAGCAGCCGCTGCTGCTGGAATGCGGAGAAAGTGCGGCTGACCGTCTCCAGCGTCATGCCCAGGTAGCTGCCGATCTCCGCGCGCGACATGCGCAGGTGGAATTCGCTGGGGGAGTAGCCCCGGGCCTGCAGGCGGCGCGAGAGGTTCAGCAGGAAGGCCGCCAGCCGCTCCTCGGCGCTCATGCCGCCCAGGAGCATCATCAGGCCGTGCTCCCGAACGATCTCCCGGCTCATCAGGCGGGACACCACCTGCTGCAGTTCGGCGCTCCTGGCCGCCAGCGTCGCCAGCTGCACGTAGGGAATGGCGCAGACCTCGGCGTCCTCGAGGGCGATGCTGCCGCTCGCATGCTTGCCGTGCGCCAGCCCGTCCAGGCCCATCATCTCGCCGGCCATATGGAAAGACGTGACCTGTTCCCGCCCGTCCCTCGAGCTCACCACGGACTTGAACGTGCCGCTGCGCACCGCGTACAGGAAGTGGAAACCTTCACCCTCGTGGTACAGCGCTTGCCCTTCCTTGAGGCGACGCTGCGCGAACATCAGGGTGTCGAGCCGTCGCACGTCCGCGCTGTCCAGCCCGCGCGGCAGGCACAGGTCCTTCAGGTGGCACTTGGAGCAGTGGGTATTCGGGCCCGTCGCCACCGCTTGCGCGATGGGAATGAAGCGGACGGCGGGCACGAGGGCGGTCGGGGCGGTTTGCATGGCGGGCATGGGTGCACTATGGGCGGCAGGGGGCCGCTGGGCCATCGGAGCCGGCTGAATCGACCCCTAGGAGGAGTCCTAGCGGCGCCGGCTGAGTGGACGAGACGCCCTAGGACTCGTCCTAGACCGCGGCACTGCCCAGGCCCTGAAGCGGGCCGGCCGCGCTCGCATGCGCACCGCGCTTGATCCTGCGCAACCCGCCTGGGCCCGATGCGCCGAACATGGGACGATCCGATCCTTCAAGGAGCCTTCCATGTTCAACCGCATCCTCATTCCCGTCGACGGCAGCCCCACGTCGAACAAGGCCCTGGTGGCCGCCTTGCAACTGGCGCGCGAGGGCGGCGGGCGCGTGCGGCTGCTGCATTCGTTCGACGAAGTGGCGTATCTCACCGGCCTGGAGTACAGCGCCGAGTTGTTCCAGCAGTGCCGCGGCTACGCCGAGAAGGTGCTGCAGGATGCACTGGAGATCGCCCGCGCCGCAGGCGTTCCGGCCGACACGAAACTGGTGGAAACGCCCGACCGGCGGCTCGGCGACCTGGTCGCCGAAGAGGCCCGCAGCTTCGAAGCCGACCTGATCGTGGTCGGCACGCACGGCCGCCGCGGCATCGGGCGCGTGCTCCTGGGCAGCGGCGCGGAGCAGGTGATCCGCCTGGCGCCGGTGCCGGTGCTGACCATCCGCGCCGAGGACCAGAAGGCCGGCTGAAGGCTGCCGGGAGCCTCAGGCGCCGGCGTGGCCAGGCACGGTGAGGACCGGCACCGGCGCCAGCCGGATCACCTGCTCGGCACCGCTGCCGAGCAGGGCCCGCGTCACGCCACGGCGGCCGTGCGTGCCGACGACGATCAGGTCCGCGGCCCATTGCCGCGCCTCCTGCGCCACCATTTCTCCCAGCCGGCTGCCGCCGGCGGACTCCAGCAGGCACGTCTCGGCCGAAACCTCCGCCGCGTCGGCGATCGCCAGCGCGCGTTGCAGGATCTGCAGGCCTGCGTCGCGCACCACGCTGCGCAGTTGCGCGCTGTACGGGTAACCCGCCACATGGGCCAGTTCGTCCAGCGCATGCACCAGGCGAACCTGGCCGCCCTTGAGTGCCGCCAGTTCCAGCGCCACGAGCAGCGCCTTGTTGGATGTTTCGCTGCCGTCCACCGGCACCAGGATGCGCTTGTACATGTCAGTGCGCCATCAGGACCGGAATGGTCATCGCGGCGAGGACGCTGCGGCTCGCGCCCCCCAGCATCCATTCACGCGCCCGGCTGTGCCCATAGCAGCCCATGACCAGGAGATCCGCCCCCAGATCGCAAACGCGCGACAGCAGGATTTCGCCCAGGTCGACGGGCTCGGCGTTTTCGCGGTGCCAGGTAGGGTGCACCCCATGCAGGCGCAGGTAGCCGTCCAGGTCGAGACGCGCGCCCTGCGCCGCCGGCAGCTCCTCGTCCCCCCAGCAGACGATATGGACCTGCTGCGCGCGCTGCAGGATGGGCATGGCAGCGGCCACCGCACGTGCCGACTCGCGCGTCTCCTTCCACGCGATCACCACGGTCTTGCCGACGCTGTTCGGGCAACCGATGTAAGGGACGACCAGCGCGGGACGCCCGCTGGCGATCACCACCGCTTCCACGAAATCCGCCGGGACCCCCGCCGCCAGCGCGTCGGCGGGATTGCGCTGCCCCAGCACCAGGAGATCCGCATGCAAGGCCTGCAGCGCGAAGGCCCCTGCCACGGGCACCTCCGCAGTTTCCCCCCAGCGGGCGGCCACGCCCGGGGTGCGCAGGCTCTCGTCGAACATCCGGTGCGTGCGGTCACGGCGCTCGTCGTCGATGGCGATCAACGATGCGGCCATCGTCGCGCCGATCGCGGGCGCCGAGGGAAGGCCGACGAACACCGGCGTGGTCGCATACAGCGCCGCCAGGGCGGCGCCGTGGTCAGCCGCGAGACTGCGGGCGAGGGCCAGCCGATGCACGGCCTCGAGCGATGGGTCGAGGTGCACCAGCACTTGCTTGAGGGTTGCGGTCATGCGGACACTCCTGGTTGGGATGTGTCACCTTAGGCCTGTTGCTCCCTCGGGGAGTTGACGCCGGTCAAGTGCGCGTCACGCCCTGCAGCTCGCGCGACCGCCTCCTGCACGCTATGCCAGGGCGGGTCCGACCCCGATCGGCGCCGGCGCGCTGAGAACGATGCGCGTGAACAGGCGGTCGTACATCGGGTCGTGCACGCCGGCGGCCAGGGGATCCAGGTCCGAGCTGAAAGCGACGTCGAGTTCACGCCAGTCCTGCGCCGACAGCGACGACTCCGCCGCGGGCAACAACTGCGTTTCCTCGGTCCTCATGTGCTCGCGGTAGAAGGTGACGTACTCCTGCGCCGACTCGCAGAAGGCATGCCGGCGCGACTCGCCGAGCAGCTCCCAGCCCAGCAACAGGTGCTGCAGCTCGCGCACCCGTGCCTCGCCCGCCATGTGCTCTCCCTCCAGCCGCGCGATGACCGGCATCAGGTCGGGGCGATAGCGCGCCAGCTTCGGGAACAGCAGGTCGGACTCCTTGGGGTGGTGTCGCCGCTCGGGGAATTCGTCGATGTAGAACAGCATGGCCCTCATCACGTCGAAGAAGCGTTCGGGCTTGTCACCCGGTCCCTGCTTGAGAAGCATCAGCATGGAAGTCAGCATGGCCGCCAAGGCAGCGTGTTCCTTGCGGATGATGTGGCTCGCGATCTGGGTCATGGAAGTGCTCCTGTGCAGACACGGGCAAGTTTGCGTTCTCCATGGAGCGGGCGAACTGACGCAGGTCAAGCAATGGGCCCGTCGGCAGCGCGACGCGGCCTGGCCGCCAGGGGCAGGAGCTTGACCTGGATCAAGGCGCCCGGCGTGCAGGCTTCCACAATGCCTTCCAAGCTACAGGAGTTGACATGAAGAGATTCGACATCGACCAGACCGACGCCTTCGACGCCCTCCTGGCATTGCGGGAGCGCGAGCTGTGCGCCGTGCTGGACGCGCACGAGAAACTGCGTTCCGCACCCGGTGGGGACCCGGACGGCGTGACCGACTTCAAGGACCTGGCGGGCGAGCAGTCGCTCGCCGACGTGGACGAAGCGCAAGGGGAACGGGCCGCATTGGAGCTGGAGCAGGTGCTGGCGGCACGCCGCCGGCTGCACGATCACACTTTCGGCCGCTGCGTGCGCTGCGGTCAGGCCATCGACCTGCGACGGCTCACCGCGGTTCCGGCCACTGCCCGTTGCACGGCGTGCCAGACGCTGCAGGAAGCCGCCGCGCCGCCGCCGGTCACGCACTAGGACCCTGGGCGGCAGAGGGACGGGCCTGGCTCCTGGCTCAGCCCCGTCGCGCCGCCTCGATGGTGGCGATGTCGATCTTTCTCATCTGCATCATCGCGTCGAAGGCACGCCTGGCCGCCGCGCGATCAGGCCCCATCACCGCGTCGGTGAGGGCCCGCGGCGTGATCTGCCAGGACAGGCCCCACTTGTCCTTGCACCAGCCGCATGCGCTTTCCGCGCCGCCATTGCCGACGATCGCGTTCCACAGGCGGTCGGTTTCGGCCTGGTCGTCGGTCGCCACCTGGAACGAGAAGGCCTCGTTGTGCTTGATAGCGGGGCCGCCGTTCAGGCCGATACACGGCATACCGAGGACCGTGAATTCGACCGTCAGGACATCGCCTTCCTTGCCGGCCGGGTAGTCACCGGGTGCGCGATGCACGGCTTGCACCGCACTGTCCGGAAACGTCTGCGCGTAGAACTGCGCGGCCTCCAGGGCGGTGCGGTCGTACCAGAGACAGATCGTGTTCTTGCTGGTCATCTGCGTTCTCCAACTCGTGAGAGGGACGGACCGTCACAGTCTGCCACGGATCGCGCTCCGCTCAGCCTGGCGCCAGTCGCCACAGCGAGGTGACTTCGCGACCGCGCGCCGCCGCCAGCGGATCGCCGGGGTCGCTGGCCTTCGGATGGCGTGGCCGGACGTCCAGCCGCTGGCGAACGACCAGCCCGCCGGCGCTGAAGAGCGCCAGCAATTCTGCGCGTGAACGCAGCCCCAGGTGCTCCGCCAGGTCCGACAGCACCAGCCAGCCTTCGCCGGCTGGCGCCAGCCGCGCGCGCAGTCCGCCGAGGAAGCCGCGCAGCATGCGGCTGTCGAGGTCGTAGACCGCATGCTCCAGGTTGGAGCTGGGCTTGCCCGGCAGCCATGGCGGGTTGCAGACGATGAGCGGCGCCATTCCGGCAGGAAACAGGTCGGCTTCGATGACCTCGACCTGCCCCTGCAGATCCAGCCGCTGGATGTTCTCGCGGGCGCAGGCCAGCGCCCGCGGGTTCAGGTCGGTTGCAACGATGCGCGCCACCCCGCGCCGCGCGAGCACTGC
>JAQGMY010000359.1 GCA_028292105.1 Ramlibacter sp. | reverse complement strand
TCGGCCTCGCTGCCGCGTGCGGCCAGCAGCACTTGCTGCGCCGACTCGTAGGTGAAGCCCGGCACGCCCAGCATGTTGCCGAGCACGCGCAGCACCTTCCAGGCCGGGCGCGCTTCGCCCAGCGGCTTGACGACGGCGTGGAAGCTCTGGACCCGGCCTTCGGCGTTGACGAAGGTGCCCGGCGTTTCCGTCCACGGCGCGATCGGCAGCAGCACGTCGCTGAATTCCAGGTTGGCCTTGAAGGGGCTCAGCGTCACGACCATCTCGGCGCCTGCGAGGCCTGCCGCGGCGCGAGCGCCGGCAGCGGAGTCGTACTCGGGTTCGTTGTTCAGGAGGAAGACGGCCTTCAGGCCGCCGGCGAGCATCTGGCCCGCGTTCATTCCGCCCTGCCCCGGCATCGCGTTCACCAGCTGCGCGCCGACCGTGTTGGCGGCTTCGGTCAGGTAACCGACGGTGGCGCCCGTCTGCTCGCCGATCCACTGCGCCAGCGCCAGCAGGGACGAAGCGCTGGGGTGATGGGCTGCGGCATTGCCGAGGAAGATCGCCTTGCGCTCGCCCGACATCAGCGAGGCGGCCATGGCCTTGGCGCCGTCCGTGGCGTTGCCTTGCACCGGCGCCTTGGCGCCCTTCTCGTCGCCGATGGCCGTGGCCAGGTCGGCCAACGCCTGCACCCATTGGCCGGCGGGAACCGTGACCTTGCCGGCCAGCGTCATCGCCTGGTCGTGGTCGCGGTCGTTGATCATGGAGACCTGTGCGCCGGAGCGCACGGCGCTGCGCACCCGTAGCGCGAACAGCGGATGTTCCTTGCGCAGGTTCGAGCCGATCACCAGCGCGCGCTGCAGCGTGGACAGCGACGCGATGCTGGTCCCCAGCCAGCGGACACCCTCGTGCGTTGCGAATTCGGCATTGCGCAGGCGGTAGTCGATGTTTTCGCTGCCGAGGCCGCGCACCAGCTGGCCGGCGAGGAACAGTTCCTCGACCGTGCTGTGCGGGCTGACCAGCGCGCCGATCGCCTTCGCGCCATGCTGCTGCTGGATCTGCTTGACGCCGTTGGCGACGTATTCGAGCGCCGTCTGCCAGTCGACGGTCTTCCATTCGCCGCCCTGCTTGAGCATGGGCGAAGTCAGGCGCTCGGACGTGTTGAGCGCTTCATAGGAGAAGCGGTCGCGGTCGGCCAGCCAGCATTCGTTGACGTCGTTGTTCTCCAGCGGGAGGACGCGCATCACGCGGCTGTTCTTGATCTGCACCAGCAGGTTGGCGCCGGTGGAGTCGTGCGGGCTCACCGACTTGCGGCGCGACAGCTCCCAGTTGCGGGCGCTGTAGCGGAACGGCTTGGACGTCAGCGCCCCGACCGGGCACAGGTCGATCATGTTGCCGGAGAGCTCGGAGTCGACCGTGTCGCCGAGCACGGTCGTGATCTCGCTGTGCTCGCCGCGGTGGATCATGCCCAGCTCCATCACGCCGGCGATTTCCTGGCCGAAGCGCACGCAGCGGGTGCAGTGGATGCAGCGGCTCATCTCCTCCATGGAGATCAGCGGACCGACGTCCTTGTGCATGACCACGCGCTTTTCTTCCTCGTAGCGCGAGGAAGAGCCGCCATAGCCGACCGCCAGGTCCTGCAGCTGGCATTCGCCGCCCTGGTCGCAGATGGGGCAGTCCAGCGGATGGTTGATCAGCAGGAACTCCATCACCGACTGCTGCGCCTTGATGGCCTTGTCGCTGCGGGTGCGCACGATCATGCCGTTGGTGACCGGCGTGGCGCACGCCGGCATCGGCTTGGGCGCCTTCTCCACGTCCACCAGGCACATGCGGCAGTTGGCGGCGATGGAGAGCTTCTTGTGATAGCAGAAGTGCGGGATGTAGGTGCCGGCCTTGTCCGCGGCATGCATGATCATGCTGCCTTCGGTCACCTGCACCTGCTGGCCGTCGAGATTGATCTCAATCATGTTTCGTCTTCAGCCCCGTGCGCCCGCGGGCACCGGGGTCTTTCCATCGGAAGTCGGCAGGTCCGGGCGCGCGATCTTGGCTTCGAACTCGTGGCGGAAATGCTTGATCATGGCGCGCACCGGCATCGCGGCGGCGTCGCCCAGCGCGCAGATCGTGCGGCCCTGGATGTTGTCGGCCACCGAATTGAGCAGGTCGATGTCGCTGGGCTTGCCGTAGCCGTTGTGGATGCGGTCCACCACGCGCCACAGCCAGCCCGTGCCTTCGCGGCAAGGCGTGCACTGGCCGCAGGACTCGTGCATGTAGAAGTACGACAGGCGCAGCAGCGACTCGACCATGTCGCGCGTCTCGTCCATGACGATCACCGCGCCCGAGCCGAGCATCGAGCCCGCCTTGGCGATGGAGTCGTAGTCCATCGTGCACTGCATCATGATGTCGGCCGGCAGCACCGGGGCGGACGATCCGCCCGGGATCACGGCCTTCAACTTGCGGCCGCCGCGCACGCCACCGGCGAGTTCGAGCAGCTTGCTGAAGGGCGTGCCCAGCGGCACCTCGTAGTTGCCCGGCCATTCGACGTCACCCGAGACCGAATAGATCTTGGTGCCGCCGTTGTTCGGCTTGCCGACCTCGAGGAAGGCCTGGCCGCCGTTGCGGATGATCCAGGGCACCGCCGCGAAGGTCTCGGTGTTGTTGATGGTGGTCGGCTTGCCGTACAGGCCGAAGCTGGCGGGGAAAGGCGGCTTGAAGCGCGGCTGCCCCTTCTTGCCTTCCAGCGACTCCAGCAGCGCCGTCTCTTCGCCGCAGATGTAGGCGCCCCAGCCATGGGAGGCGTGCAGCTGGAAGCTGAAGTTGCTGCCCAGGATGTTGTTGCCCAGGAAACCGGCGGCCCGGGCCTCTTCGAGCGCTTCCTCGAAACGCTCGTAGGCGTTGAAGATCTCGCCGTGGATGTAGTTGTAGCCGACGCTGATGCCCATCGCGTAGGCGGCGATGATCATCCCCTCGATCACGAGATGCGGGTTGTACAGCAGCAGGTCGCGGTCCTTGCAGGTGCCCGGCTCACCCTCGTCCGAGTTGCACACCAGGAACTTCTGGCCCGGGAACTGGCGCGGCATGAAGCTCCACTTCAGGCCCGTGGGGAAGCCGGCGCCGCCGCGGCCGCGCAGGGCCGATTCCTTGACGGTGGCGATCACCTGGTCCTGCGTCAGCCCGTCCTGCAGGATCTTGCGCAGGGCGACATAGCCGTCGCGCGCCTGGTACTCCTTCAGGCGCCAGTTGGTGCCGTCCAGGCCCGCGTAGATCTGCGGGCTGATGTGGCGGCCGTGGAAGCAGGTCTGGACCCCGGTCGCCTGGAACTGCGAGAGAACTTGTTGCGGCGTCATGCCTTGCCTTCCGACTGGCGCAAGCCCTCGACCAGCTGGTCGAGCTTGTCGCTGCTCATGAAGCTGCACATGGTGCGATCGTTCACCAGCATCACCGGCGAGTCGGCGCAGGCGCCCAGGCACTCGCTTTGCTGCAGCGTGAAGAGGCCGTCGGCGGTGGTCTCGCCCATGGCGATGCCCAGCTTCTTCTCGAGGTACTGCAGCGCCTTCAGCCCGTCGCGCAACTGGCAAGGCAGGTTGGTGCAGACGTTCAGCTTGTACTTGCCCAGCTTGTGCTGGTTGTACATGTTGTAGAAGGTGGTGACCTCGTGCACGGCGATCATCGGCATGCCCAGGAGCGCCGCGATCTCGCGCTCGGACTCCTGGCTGACGAAGCCGTGTTCCTGCTGGGCGATGGCCAGGCAGGCCATCACGGCCGATTGCTTCTGGTCGGGCGGATACTTGGCGATCTCGCGGTCGTAGCGCGCGCGGGTGGTGTCGCTGGTCATCTGTCGATTTCTCCGAAGACGATGTCCATGGTGCCGATGATGGCCACCGCGTCCGCGATCATGTGGCCGCGGCCCATCTCGTCCAGCGCCGCCAGGTGCGAGAAGCCGGGGGCGCGGATCTTCAGGCGGTAGGGCTTGTTGGCGCCATCGCTCACGATGTAGATGCCGAACTCGCCCTTGGGGTGTTCGACGGCGGCGTAGGACTCGCCTTCGGGCACGCGGAAGCCTTCGGAGAACAGTTTGAAATGGTGGATCAGCTCCTCCATGTTCGTCTTCATGCTCTCGCGGTCGGGCGGCGCCACCTTGTGGTTGTCCGTGATCACCGGGCCGGGGTTCACCCGCAGCCATTCGACGCACTGGCGGATGATGCGGGTGGACTCGCGCATCTCCTGCACGCGCACCAGGTAGCGGTCGTAGCAGTCGCCGGTCTTGCCGATCGGCACGTCGAAGTCCATCCGGTCGTAGACCTCGTAGGGCTGCGTCTTGCGCAGGTCCCACAGCACGCCGGAGCCGCGCAGCATCGGGCCTGTGAAGCCCAGGTTGAGCGCGCGCTCGGGCGTGACCACGCCGATGCCCACGGTGCGCTGCTTCCAGATGCGGTTTTCGGTCAGCAGCGTCTCGTACTCGTCCACGTAGTGCGGGAAGCGCTTGGTGAAGTCCTCGATGAAGTCGAGCAGCGACCCGCTGCGGCCTTCGTTGAGCTGGTCGACCGAACGCTGGTTGCGCACCTTGCTGGCGCGGTACTGCGGCATGCTGTCCGGCAGGTCGCGGTAGACGCCGCCCGGGCGGAAATAGGCCGCATGCATGCGCGCGCCGGAGACGGCTTCGTACATGTCGAACAGGTCTTCGCGTTCGCGGAAGCAGTAGATCAGCACGTTCATCGCGCCGCAGTCGAGGCCGTGCGCGCCGAGCCACATGAGGTGGTTCAGCAAGCGCGTGATCTCGGCGAACATCACGCGGATGTACTGCGCGCGGATCGGCACGTCCAGGCCCATCAGCTTTTCGATGGCCAGGCAGTAGGCGTGCTCGTTGCACATCATCGAGACGTAATCGAG
>JAQGMY010000353.1 GCA_028292105.1 Ramlibacter sp. | reverse complement strand
TCCACGCCGCACTTCGTGGGCGCGCTCGTCGGCAGGAGCGCCGGCCTCGATCTGAAGCACGCCGCCTACCGCGGCACGCAGCCCGCCATGCTGGACCTGCTGGGCGGCAACATCTCCGCGGTGTCCGGGCCGATAGGCGACATCACGCAGCACCTGGCCAGCGGCAAGGTCCGCATCCTCGCCACCTCGGGTGCCAAGCGCAGCCGGTTCGCGCCCGACGTGCCGACCTTCGCCGAGCAGGGCTTCAACGGCCTGACCCACAGCGAATGGTTCGCCTTCTTCCTGCCGGCCAAGGCCAGCCCGGAGGTCGTGGCGCGGCTGAACGCCTCCATGAAGGTGGCGCTGGCCCAGAAGGACGTGATCGACGGCCTGGCGGGCTTCGGTCTCGAGTCGATGTCGTCGACGCCGGCCGAACTGACCGACCTGATCCGCCGCGACACCGCCAAGTGGGCGCCGATCGTCAAGCAAGTCGGCTTCACGGCCGAGAACTGATCCCAAGGGTGTCCTCATGAACGCAGTCCTGCAGCCCCGCGCCCCGGAGATGCATGCCGACGAGTGGAAGGCGCGCGTCGAGCTCGCCGCCGCCTACCGCGTCTTCGACATGCTCGGCTGGGCCGAGATGATCTACAACCACATCACCGTGCGGGTGCCGGACAGCGTCACCGGCGGCGACAAGCACTTCCTGATCAACCCGTTCGGGCTGCACTACTCGGAAGTCACGGCCAGCAACCTGCTGAAGATCGACATCCAGGGCAACAAGCTGGATGCGCACAACCCGTGGCCGGTGAATCCCGCCGGCTTCACCATCCACGCCGCCATCCACGACGCCGTGCCGGACGCCCACTGCGTGATGCACACGCACACGACGTCGGGCCTGGCGGTGGCGTGCACCGAAGGCGGGCTGGCGCAGAACAATTTCTATTCGGCGCAGCTCGATGAGATGGTGGCGTACCACGACTTCGAGGGCATCACGATCCACGCCGACGAGGCGCCCCGGCTGCTGGCCAGCATGGGCAGGAAGCCGCTGATGATCCTGCGCAACCACGGACTGCTGGCGGCCGGCCGCACCCTGCCGCTGGCCTTCGTCAACCTCTGGACGCTGCAGCGGGCCTGCGACATCCAGGTGGCGCAGGCCTCGCTCGGTCGCGCGATCCCCATTCCACCGGCGGTGGCCCGCAAGACCACGCAGGATGCGCTGCAGTTCGACGCCCGCTTCGGCGCCGGGCAGGACGTGTTCGACGCCATGACCCGCGTGATGGAACAGCGCTGCGGCACGGGCTACAAGACCTGAAAACCGGATCCATGAAAGTCTGCATCTACGGCGCCGGCGCGATCGGCGGCTGGATCGGCGTGAAGCTGGCGCGCGCCGGCTGCGACCTCACCGTCGTCGCCCGGGGCGCGACGCTCGAGGCCTTGCGCACGCACGGCTTGCGACTGCAGCAGGGCGAGCAGACGCTCGCGGCGCCCGCCCACGCCAGCGCGGACCCCGCCGCCCTGGGCGTGCAGGACCTGGTCGTCATCGCCGTCAAGGCGCCGGCGATGGCGCAGGTGGCGCAGTCGATCCGGCCTCTGCTGGGTCCCGACACCATGGTGCTCACCGCCATGAACGGCGTGCCCTGGTGGTTCTTCCAGGGCTTCGGCGGCGCCTACCAGGGCAAGCGGCTCCAGGCCGTCGACCCGGACGGCGCCATCGCCGAAGCCGTGCCGGCGCGCCACATCCTCGGCTGCGTGGTGCACGCGAGCTGCGCCCTGCGCGAACCCGGTTTCGTCCAGCACCACTTCGGCAACAAGCTGATCGTCGGCGAGCCTTCCGGCGAGAAGACATTGCGCATCCGGCAGCTGGCCGCGCTGCTGGAGCAAGCCGGCTTCGAAACCGAGGTCTCCGACCAGATCCAGAAGGACGCCTGGTACAAGCTGTGGGGCAACATGACGGTGAACCCGGTGAGCGCCATGACCGGCGCCACCACGGACCTGATCCTCAACGACGACCTGGTGCGCGGGTTCATCTCGGCGGTGATGCTGGAAGCGCGCGAGATCGGCGGCCGCATCGGCATCCCCATCGAGCAGATGCCCGAAGACCGGCACCAGGTCACGCGCAAGCTGGGCGCCTTCAAGACCTCGATGCTGCAGGACGTCGAAGCCGGCAAGCCGGTCGAGATCGATGCGCTGGTCACCGTGGTGAGGGAGCTCGGCCAGCTGACCGGCGTGCCCACGCCGTCCACCGACGTGCTGCTGGGGCTGGCGCGGCTGCACGCGCGCGTGCACGGGCTGTATTGATGGCAGCGGTGCTGCCTTCCAAGCGCGCGCTGTCCGGCGCCGCCTTCGCCACCCTGCTGCTGATCGCCTTCATGATGGGCGCCAACCACGTGGCGGCGCGCATCGCCTTCAACAATGGCGTCGACGTCGCCACCGCGGTGGTGTTCCGCAGCGCCGTCACCGCCTGCGTGGTCGTCGCCATCCTGGCCGCGCAGGGCGCCAGCGTGCGGCTGACGGCGCGGCACAAGCGCTTCCTGCCGGGCATCGGCCTCCTGATCGGCGTGCAGAGCCTGTGCCTGTATTCGGCCGTCGCGCGGCTGCCGGTCGCCCTGGCCCTGCTGGCGTTCAACACCTACCCGATCTGGACGGCCATCTGGTCGGCCGTGATCTACAAGCAGCGGCCCGAGAAGGCGATGCTGGTGGCGATGCCGGTCATCCTGGTCGGGCTGGCGCTGGCATTGGACGTCCTGGGCGCGGCGTCGGGCCTGGGGGCCGCCGGCCAGTGGAGCCGCATCGGCGCCGGCGTGGCCTTCGCGCTGGCGGCCGCCGGCACCTTCGGGCTGGCGCTGGTGCTCACTCAACACGAGACGGGCGGCGTCGACGGCCGGGTGCGCACCTCGTTCAGCATGGGCATGGCGGCGCTGGTGGCGCTGGCCACGGTG
>JAQGMY010000347.1 GCA_028292105.1 Ramlibacter sp. | reverse complement strand
GGAACAGCGGGATGCCGTGCTCCAGTTGTTCCGCGGTGGCGGAACGGCGCGGACGCTGCGCCACCTTGTGCTTGCACCGGGCGATCAGCTCGTCGCGGTTGTTGATCAGGAATCGGTGCATCGGGCTGTCTCCTGTCGCAATCAGTTGGGTACGCTGGCCAGGTCCACGCTCACCGGCGGGCCAGCCGGCCACGGTTCGACGGTTGCGGGTGAACCCCGCACGCCCAGATAGACCTTGATGGCTGCGATCACCAGCGGCACGGCGCCGAAGACGATGAAGACCACATCGCCCGGCATGCGCAGCCACTCGATCATCCGGGCCCGCTCGCTGCCGATGAAGTCGAGGCTGCGCGCGTGCCAGTAGCCGTGCTGCAGCACGTCCCAAACCTGCAGCACGCCGCCCGGGAACAGGCTCAGGCCCACCATGAGGGCGAGCCCGCCGTTGGTTCCCCAGAAAGCCACACGGACGTACTTCTCGACGCCCGGCCACGCCGCGTCGTCGCTGCACTGGCGCAGCACGAAGACCATCAACGCGATCCCCAGCATCCCGAACACGCCCATCAGTGCCGCGTGCCCGTGGGCCGGCGTCAGCAGGGTGCCGACCTCGTAGTAGCTGACGATGGGCAGGTTCAGCAGGAAGCCGAGGATGCCGGCGCCTACGAAATTCCAGAACCCGACGGCCATCAGGAAATAGAAGGTCCACTTGTGCGGCACTGCCAGCGCGGCGCCGCCGGCGTCCCGGCTGCCGCGGGTGGTGCGCACGAAGTCCCACGCGTCCAGCGTCAGCAGCGTCAGCGGCACCACTTCGAGCACGGAGAACAGCGCCGAGAAGGCCATGGTGGCGTTCGACTGGCCGGTGAAGTACCAGTGGTGGCCGGTGCCCATCAGACCGCCCAGGAAGTACAGGATGGCATCCAGGTAGATGACGCGCAGCGCCACGTTGCGGCTGGTCAACCCGAGCTGGTAGAAGGTGAGGGCGACCACGGTGGTCGCGAAGAATTCGAAAAAGCCTTCCACCCACAGGTGGATGATCCAGAACCGCCAGGTGTCCACCACCGTGTAGTTGGACTTGGCGCCGATGAAGAGCGCGGGGATGTAGAACACCGGGATTGCCAGCGCGGCTACCAGGAACATCCTGACGATGGGTTTGACCGCGGGGTCGGCCAGCGAGCCGGATCGCACCAGGGTCCACAGCAGCGCGAACCAGGCAGTGAGTCCTGCCACCAGCAGGAACTGCCAGACACGGCCCAGTTCCAGGTACTCCCAGCCCTGGTTGCCGAACCAGAACCACCATGTCCCAAGCAGCTGCGAGATGCCAAGCCATTCGCCGAGCAGGCTGCCGGCGATCACCACGGCGAAGGCGGCGAACAAGGCGTGGGTGCACCACGCCAGCCACGGCGGCTCGTCGCGCCTGAGGGTGCGCCCGAGGAACAGGGCGGCGGCCACGTAGGCCGTGGCGATCCAGAAGATGGCCGTCTGCAGGTGCCAGGTGCGCAGCAGGTTGCTGGGGAAGATCGTCTCCAGGGCGAAGCCATAGAAGCTGCCCGGATCGGCCCGGTAGTGGGCCACCGCGGCGCCGACCAGTGTCTGCACCAGCAGCAGCAGGGACACCACGACGAAGTACTTGACCAGCGCCTTCTGACCGCGGCTGGGGCGCCCGGGCAGGATGAACGCATGCGTGCGGCTGCCCCGCGTGATCCAACCGAGGTAATCGAACTTGCCGAAGGCCAGCAGCACGGTGGCGATGCCCACCAGCAGCACCATCAGGCTCAGGGCGCTCCAGAGCAGCGCGCCGGACGTGGCCACGTTGCCCACGGTGGGGTCGTAGGGAAAGTTGTTGGTGTACGAGTGGTTCTCGCCCGGGCGATTGGCAACCGAGGCCCAGGCAGCCCAGGTGACGAAGGCGGAGAACTGGCGCAACTCCTCGGCATCGGTGATCAGCTGCGGCTTCAGGCCGCCGTTGCGTGACGGCTCCTGGAAGTAGCGCTTCCAGCGGGCCGGCTGCTCGCGCCAGGCGGCCGTCTCGCCCGCGGAGAACTGGAGAGCGTCGGCAGCGGGGTCGTATCGGTTGCCCTTGAGGAGGGCGGCCGCTTCGCCGGTGGCGCCTGCCTGCTGCCCCGCCGGCAACTGCGCGAACGGCTTGCCGTAGCGCTCGCGCGCCACTGCATCCGCTGCGTGTTCGCCCATGCTGTGCAGGGTGTCGGCTGCATAGTCCGGGCCCAGGTAGGCGCCGTGACCCCAGATGCTTCCGTTGGCCATCAGGCCGTACTTCAGGAAGACGGCCTGGCCTTCGCGCACCTCGTCGCCGGTGAACAGGACTTCACCGCGGGAATCCAGCACCCGCCCGGGAACGGGCGGCGCATTGCGATACGCCAGCGCCGTGATCGCCAGCAGCCCGGCGAACCCGAGCAGCATGACGGCGACGACGGCGCGCATCCACCAGGGCGATAGCGGTCCGGCGTCGGTGGTCAGGGGTTGGGCGGCAGGTGTCATGGATTTCCTCGACCAGCAGCATCGGCTACTGAGCCATTGGCGTCTGTGCGATGCCGCACTGAGCTCGACCCCTCCCGCTGAGCTTGCCGTTGTAGTGCTACGTGCGCTATCGAACAGAGCACGAGGGTCGCACCTATACTGGGCAGCTCAAACCAGGACCCCATGCACCCTTCCCGAGACCCCCGACGCAACCAGCTGCTGGCCGCACTTCCCAAGGCGGAATGGGAGCGCTGGTCAGCGTTGCTCGAGCCCGTGGAGATGCCGCTGG
>JAQGMY010000346.1 GCA_028292105.1 Ramlibacter sp. | reverse complement strand
TTTGCGCTGCCCGGCACCGGGGGAGGCGCGCCATGAAATACTTCTGCTGCGACCTGCGGCGGCTGCAGGTCATCGCACGCACCGGCAGTGCCAACGGCATCGAGTTCCTGGAAGTGCGCGACCACCTAGAGCCGGTCAAGCTGCTGCGCCAGCGCACGCTGTTCGTGCGGCTGCTGCGGCCCGTTCCGCTGAAGGCGAACGGCGACTGCGCGCTGGAACCGCAAAACGTGCTGATCGACGGCGGCGAGCGCATCACCGTTGTTCCGGTCGAATGGGTGGCGGCGGGCGACAAGCTGCCGGCGGGCACCGATGCGGCGCTGACCGAAGGCATCGAAGCCACCGACCTGCCGCGCACGCTGGTGGTCCGTACCACGCTGGCGGGCGATTTCTCGCAATACACGCTGCACCTGCGCCAGGGTCCGGGCAGCGACCAGCCGCCCGAAGGCTTCGACCCGAAGCTGTCGGACATCGAGTTCTCGTTCAAGGTTGAATGCCGATCGGACTTCGATTGCGCCACGTCGCTGCCCTGCCAGGCGCCGGTTTCCCCCCAGCCCGACATCGACTACCTGGCCAAGGACTACACCGGCTTTCGCCGCCTGATGCTCGACCGTCTGAGCCTGCTGGCGCCCGGCTGGCGCGAGCGCTCGGCGGCCGACGTGGGCGTGGCGCTGGTCGAGCTGATGGCCTATGCCGCCGACAACCTGTCGTACCGGCAGGACGCGATTGCCGCCGAAGCCTACCTGGCGACGGCGCGCCGGCGCGTGTCCGTGCGCCGCCATGCGCGGCTGGTGGACTATGCGCTGCACGACGGCTGCAACGCGCGCGCCTGGGTGCAGGTCCGGGTGGCGGCGGATTACACCCTTCCCAAAGGCACACCCCTGCTGACCAAGAGCGGCCATCTTCCGCAGCTGCTGGCGCCGGGCAGCAAGGACTTGAGCGACGCGCTGGCCGCTGGCGCCGTGGTGTTCGAGACGGCGCATGAAGCCGAGTTAAAACCCGGCCTCAATGATTTTTCGTTCTACACCTGGGGCGACCAGGCGTGCTGCCTGCCGCGCGGCGCCACGCGCGCCACCTTGCACGGGGCGCATCCGGATTTGAAACCGAACCACGTGCTGGTGTTCCAGGAAGTCATGAGTCCAACGACCGGCAGGCCGCAAGACGCTGACCCGGCCCGGCGCTGGGCCGTGCGACTGGTGGCGGTGACCGCCGGCGCCGACCCCTCCGGCCGGCTGTTCGATCCGGCGCCGGCCGATGCGCCGGTCGAGGTGACCGAGATCGCCTGGGACACGGCCGACGCGCTGCCGTTTGCGCTGTGCCTGTCGGTCAGGGACCAGCCCGGCGTGGACATCAGCGTGGCGCTGGGCAACATCGTGCTGGCCGACCACGGCCAGACCGTGCGCGGCGAAGCACTCGGCCCGGTGCCCAAGCCGCATTTGAAGCGTGCCGCAGCCACCCCTATGGCCGGGTCGTGCCAGCACAGCGAGGCTGAACCCATCCCGCCGCGCTTCCGGCCCGCGCTGAAGCACGCGCCGCTCACGCAGGGCTTCGACTTGGCGAAGGAACTGGCGGCGCCGCTGGCGCTGGACCCGGGCATGAACGCCTTGCCCTTCCAGCTTCAGGAAGAAGCCTGGTGGCCGGCCAGCGCCCTGATCCAGCGCGACCCGCATGACGCGCTGCCCCGCATCGGCAAGCTCGAAGGCCATCTCAAGTCGGCGACCGGCACGCTGACCAGCTTTTGGGAGGTGCAACGCGACCTGTTGGGCAGCTTGCCGATGGCGCGCGACTTCGTGGCCGAAACCGAGAATGACGGCACCGCTTTCCTGCGCTTTGGCGACGATGTGCATGGCGAGCGTCCCAACGAAAGCACGGACTTCATGGCCAGCTACCGCATCGGCAACGGGGTGGCCGGCAATGTCGGCGCGCAATCGATTTTCCATATTGTCAGTAGCGACAGCGGCTTCTTCGACGCCGTCACCAATCCCCTGCCGGCGGCCGGCGGCATCGAGCCCAAGGAGCTGGCTGCCGCGCGCCGCGACGCGCCCGAGGCGTTCCAGACGCAGGAGCGCGCCGTGACCGCCGCCGACTACGCCGCCGCCGCCGAGCGCCGCGCCGACATCCAGCGCGCGGCGGCAACGTTCCGCTGGACCGGCAGCTGGCACACGGTGTTCGTCAGCGCCGACCGACTGGGCGGCGCGGCCGTCGATGCGCGCTTCGAAACGCGGCTGCGCGCCCACCTGGAGCGCTTCCGGATGGCCGGCTACGACCTGGAAGTCGATGCGGCACGCCAGGTGGCGCTGGACATCACACTGCACCTGTGCATACTGCCTGGCCATTTCCGCAGCGAGGTGGTGCGCGCGGTGCGACTTGAACTCGGCGCCGGCGTGCTGCCCGACGGGCGGCTAGCGGTTTTCCACCCCGACCGCTTCACCTTCGGCCAGCCGGTGTACCTCAGCCGCATCGTTGCTAGCGCGCAGGCGGTGCCGGGCGTGGAAGCGGTGTGGGTGACGAAGTTCGAGCGCTTCGGCCAGCCCGACACGCTGGCGATAGAGGCCGGCGTGCTGCCCATGGGCCGGCTGGAAATCGCGCAGCTCGCCAACAACCCCAATTTCCGCGAACGCGGGCGCCTGACGCTCGAAGCAGGAGGCGGCCAATGAGCGACATTCTTCCCGTGCCCCCGGGCATTGACACCTGCGACTGCTGCGACGGCATCAAAGCCAGCACGCCATCTAGCCTCTCCAACCGCGCCGGTCTGGACGCGATCGACTACCGCATCGGCGAGCATGCGCAGTTCTGCGAAAGCCTGCACGCCGGCCTGTCGTCGCCCCGCTTTCTCGAACTGGCGGGGCTGCGCACGCGGGACGCCGACGATTACACGCTGGGCCTGTTAGATGCCGTGGCCTGCGCCGCCGACGTGCTGACCTTCTACCAGGAGCGCCTGGCCAACGAGTCCTACCTGCGCACCGCCACCGAGCGGGTGTCGCTGCAGGAGATGGGCAAGCTGATCGGCTACCGGCTGCGCCCCGGCGTCGCGGCCGAGACCTGGCTCGCGTTCG
>JAQGMY010000332.1 GCA_028292105.1 Ramlibacter sp. | reverse complement strand
AGGCGGCGATCGCGTCGACGCTGCCGCAAAAGCGGATGTCCAGGTGCAGATGGGACTGCGCCGCCGCCACCGCGCGCAACATGGACAGGCCGTCGTCGTGGCTGGCAAAGAGCGTCAGCACCTGGGTGGCGTCGTCGAAGGCAACGGCAAAGGCGCGCTCCAGTTCCGACTGCAAGGCCTCGATCTGCGGCGCCAGCCGCGCCTGCGCCTGCCGCTCCGCCCACAGCAGCTTTTCGCCGAAGGGCGCCAGCAGGGCACGCTGGCCCTTCTCCCAGACGATCAGCGGATGCGCCAGTTCCGCCTCCCAGCGGTGCAACTCGCCCCAGACGTGCCGGTACGACAAGCCAAGGATCCGCGCCGCGGCGGAGATCGATCCCTGTTCCTGCACCGCGTGCAGCAGGTCCATCAATCCATTGCGCACCCGGCCGTCGGTGCGGGCCGGCGTGAAGTCATAGGACAATCGCACCTTTCTCATGGGCGCCCAGTATGGGCCCCGCGGGAAGACGATTTGCCCGGCTGTGGGAGCGCGCGTCCTACACGGCTTTGCTCCGTTATCAGACAAAGTTGTCGCTCCTTGTCCAACGAGCCAGCAATGACAGAAACTTTCAACGCGATCAGCGACCTTCGCGATAGCGCCGCTGCCGGCCGCGCGCTGGGGCAGGCGATGCGCGCCGCATTCCATGGCGCGTCGCCGGATGCGGTGGTGGTGTTCGCATCGGCGCAGCACGACTACCGCGCACTGCTCGAAGCGATCAGCGACGAGACCGGGACCGACGTGATCGTCGGCGCATCGTCGGCCGGCGAGTTCATCAACGGGACGCGCGGCGAAGGCCGGGTGTCGGCCATGGCCTTGCGTTCGGACGCGATGAAGTTCTCGGTGGGGCTGGGACGCGGCGTGAGCGAGGACGTGCGCGCCGCGGCCGGACAGGTGCTCAGGGGCTTCCAGGGCCTCAAGGAGCACGCCTTGCCTTACCGCAATGCCCTGGTCATGACCGATGCGCTGGCGGGCCACACCGATCCACTGGTCGAGGAGCTGACGCTCAAGACCGCCGGCAACTACTGCTTCTTCGGCGGCGGCGCCGGCGACGACGGCCGCTTCGCGACCACCCACGTGTTCGCCGGCCGCGCGGCCTACAACGACGCCGTCGTGGCGCTGGAAATCCTGTCGGAGCGCCCGGTGGGCGTGGGGGTCGCCCACGGCTGGGAGCCGGCCAGCAAGGGCATGCGCGTGACGGAGTCGCAAGGCAACCGGCTGATCAGCCTCAACGGAATGCCAGCGGCGCAGGCTTTCCAGGAACACGCGGAACTCACCGGGCAGCGCTTCGACCTCAAGGACCCCCTCGGGTTTTTCCTGCACAACGTGATCGGCATCCGCAGCGGTGACCAGTACCGGCTGCGGGTGCCGCTGGCCGTGCAGGACGACGGCTCCATCCTGTGCGCGGCGGCGGTCCCGGAAGGCTCGGTCGTCTGCGTGATGAAGACCTCGACGGCGTCGGCCGTGCAGGCGGCCCGCCAGGCCACCACCGACGCCATCCGCGCGCTGGAGGGGGCGAAGCCGGCGGCTGCCTTTGTCTTCGACTGCGTGGCAACGCGGCTGCGGCTGGGCCGCGAGTTCGAAAACGAGCTGGACGCCTGCGCCCGCCTGCTGGAGCCGGCCGGCTTTGTCGGCTGCAACACGTACGGCCAGATCGCGCGCGCGGAAGGCCAGTTCAGCGGCTTCCACAACTGCACGGCAGTGGTCTGCGTCCTGCCTGAATGACCTCGGCGGCCCGCCACTCCCCGCACCAGCTGCTGCATCCGCTGGTCGACAACCGGCGGCGGGCCGAGGCAGCGTGTGAACTCGCCGCGGCGATCGGCGCCGAGCAGGTGCTGCTGTACGTGCGGGACCCGGCGCTCGGCGTGATGCTGCCGGCCGGCGGCATGCCCAAGACGCTGCCGGGCGGGCTCGCCTGGCGCGACTTCCTGCGGCGCTGCCTGCACGAGCATCGTGTCGCCGCGATGGTGGACCTGCCGGTCGGGACGCTGGTGAGTGCGCACGCCATCGCCCGTGACGGCGCCGCCTTGATCGTGCTGGGCCCGGCCCCCGGGGCCGACGTGATGCAGGCCATCGACGAGGCGCTGACGCCGCTGGCGGCATTGCTGCAGACCGAACAGGCGCTGCACATCGAACGCGCCGACGCCGCCGAAGCACGCCTGATCGCCACGCAGGCACGAGAGCTGACGCAGGCGCTGGACCGCTCGCGCGCCGCCGGCGCTGCACTGAACCTGCAGCTGCGCAGTGAGCACGAGCGCAAGGACGAATTCCTGGCCATGCTCGCGCACGAGCTGCGCAACCCGCTGTCGCCGCTGGTGAACTCGATCGAGATCCTGCGCCGCCGCGCCGGCAGCCAGGACGAACCGGTGGCGCGCCAGCTGGACATCATGTCGCGGCAGCTGCGCCAGCTGACGCGGCTGGTCGATGACCTGCTGGACGTGTCGCGCGTCAGCCGTGGCCTGATCGACCTGCGGCGCGAGCGGCTGGCGCTGGCGGAGGTGCTGGACGATGCTGTCGAAGCGGTGCGTCCGATGCTCGACGCCCGCTCGCACGTGCTGCAGCGGGCCGATGCCGGCGCCACCATCAACATCAACGCCGATCGGGTGCGGCTGACGCAGGTGTTCGTCAACCTGCTGACGAATGCGGCCAAGTACACGGAGCCAGGCGGGCGGATCGCCTTGTCCGTGGTCTCCGACCAGAACCGCGTCTCGGTGGTGGTGAAGGACACCGGCATCGGCATCCCGGGCGAGATGTTGCCGCGCGTGTTCGACATGTTCACGCAGGTGCCCGGCACCCTGGCACGCTCCCACGGCGGCCTCGGGATCGGGCTGACCCTGGTGCGGCGGCTGGTCGAGTTGCATGGCGGCCGGGTCTCGGCCTACAGCCGCGGACTCGGCCACGGCAGCACCTTCACGGTGAGCCTGCCGCAGCTGGCGCAATCGGCGGCCGCGCCGCTGCCGACAGCGGCGCCGGCGGACGGCGCGCTGACCACCGGCGCCGTCGCCGGGGCCACGCCTTCGCGGGTGCTGGTGGTGGACGACAACCCGGACGCCGCCGACACGATGGCGTCCCTGATGGAGGTGTTCGGAGCCGAGGTCCGCACGGCGCGCGAGGGCGCCCAGGCGCTGGCGCTGGCCGAAAACTTCGCGCCCGACCTGATCCTGCTGGACATCGGCCTGCCCGGCATGGACGGCTACGAAACCGCGCGTCGGCTGCGGCAGATCCCCTCGCTGCATGCCCGCCTGGTGGCGCTGACCGGCTACGGCTCGCCGCAGGACCGCGAGAAAGCCCTGGCGGCGGGCTTCGACGAGCACCTGGTCAAGCCGCTGTCCCCGGAAGGCACCCGCGCCCTGCTGGCGCACGCGGCGGCTATGCACGGCTTTTCATAACTCGCACCGCCCGCGGGCGCGCCATCGGCGAAGGCCGTAGCATCCGCGCCCATGAACACATTCCAGGAGAGCATCGCGCGCGCGCTGGCGTTGGTGGCCGGCGGCGATGCGATGCTGTTCTCGATCGTGGCGCGCTCGCTCGCTGTCAGCGGCCTGGCTTGCGCGGTCGCCTGCGTGATCGGCGTCCTGCTGGGGGCCTGGCTGGGCGTGGCGCGTTTTGCCGGGCGGGGCGCGGTGGTCACCGTGCTGAACACCTTCCTCGCCGTGCCGTCGGTGGTGGTCGGACTGGTCGTCTACCTGCTCCTGTCACGGTCGGGGCCGCTCGGCTTCCTCGGCTGGCTGTTCTCGTTCCAGGCCATGGTCGTGGCGCAGGTGCTGCTGGTGTTGCCGGTGTGCATCGCGCTGACCCGGCAGGTGGTCGAGGACGCCGAGCGGGCCAACGGCGAACAGCTGCAGTCGCTGGGCGCCCGCGGCGCGGTGCGCAGCCTGTTGCTGGCCTTCGACGAGCGCTACGCGCTGCTCACCGTGCTGCTGGCGTGCTTCGGCCGGGCGATCTCGGAAGTGGGCGCGGTAATGATCGTCGGCGGCAACATCGAAGGCTTCACCCGCGTGATGACGACCGCGATCGCGCTGGAGACCAGCAAGGGCGACCTGCCGCTGGCGCTGGCACTCGGGATGGTGCTGCTGGCGGTGGTGCTGGCGCTCAACGCGGGTATCGCCCTGATCGCCCGCTGGCGCGGCGCCCACGCCGAGGGCGTGGTGCTGGGCGGGGCGGCCGCATGACGACTTGCGTGCAGCTTCGGGGTGTGGAACTGCGTTTCGGCGCGGTGCGGGCGCTGCACGGGGTCGAGCTGCGCATCGCCGCGGGCGAGCGGGTGGCGCTGATCGGCGCCAACGGCAGCGGCAAGAGCACGCTGCTGCGCGTGCTGCACGGCCTGCTGCGGCCCACCAGCGGCGCGATGAGCTGCGACCCCGCGCTGCGGCAGGCGATGGTCTTCCAGCGGCCCTTCGCCCTGCGTGCATCGGCGGTCTTCAACGTCGCACTGGCGCCCTGGCTGCGCGGCACCGCCTGGCCCCAGGCGCGGCAGGACGCGCTGCTGGCGCTCGGCCGGGTCGGCCTCGCAGCGCAGGCGCTGCGCAACGCGCGCACCTTGTCCGCCGGCCAATTGCAGCGGCTGGCGCTGGCCCGTGCCTGGGCGCTGAAGCCGCAGTTGCTGCTGCTGGACGAGCCGACCGCCAGCCTCGATCCGCATGCCAAGCGCGAAGTCGAGGCGCTGATGGCGGACTTTGCCGCTGCCGGAATGACGCTGGTCTTCGCCAGCCACAACCTGGGGCAGGTCAAGCGGCTCGCCACGCGCGTCGTCTACATCGAGCAGGGGCGGCTGCTGGCGGACTTGCCGGTGCAGGAGTTCTTCGGTGGCCCGCTGGGACGCACGTCGCCCGAAGCGGAGTTGTTCCTCAAGGGGGAGCTGGGATGAAGTTCATCGCACGCGTGCTGTGGGCAGCCTGGCTCGCACTCGCCGTGGGCGGCGCCTGGGCGCAGGCCGCCATCACCATGGCGTCCACCACGTCCACCGAGCAGTCCGGCTTGTTCGCGCACCTGCTGCCCGCCTTCCGGCAGGCGACCGGCATCGAAGTGAAAGTGGTGGCGGTCGGCACCGGTCAGGCGATCGACATGGCCAGGCGCGGCGATGCCGACGTGCTGTTCGTGCACGACCAGCCGGCCGAAGAGAAGTTCGTGGCCGACGGCTTCGCGGCGCGCCGCTATCCGGTCATGTACAACGATTTCGTCGTCGTGGGCCCGAAGGCCGATCCTGCTGGCGTGCGCGGCAAGGACATCGTGGCGGCGCTGAAGAAGCTGTCCGCCGGCAACGCCCCGTTCGTGTCGCGCGGCGACAAGAGCGGCACCCACGCCGCCGAACTGCGCTACTGGCAGCTGGCCGGCGTCACCAGCAAGGGCAGCGGGTACCGCGAATGCGGCTGCGGCATGGGGCCGGCGCTGAACATCGCAGCCTCGAGCAATGCCTACGTCCTGGCGGACCGCGGGACCTGGCTGGGCTTCAGGAACCGCGGCGAGCTGGCGATCCTGGTGGAAGGCGACACCCGCTTGTTCAACCAGTACGGCGTGATGGTGGTCAGCCCGCGGAAGTTTCCGCACGTGAAGGCGCTCGAGGCGCAGAAGTTCGTCGACTGGGTGACTTCGCCCGCCGGGCAGGCCAGCATTGCGGCGTACCGGATCGGGGGTGAGCAGCTGTTCTTTCCGAATGCCGGGCGCTGAGCGCTCCAGGCCGGCGCGTCCATAAGGGGAGCGAGCGCCAAGCCGGACTCCACCGCGCCGCCTTCGCACGACCGTCGAATTCTGGGATAGTCCATGCATGCCGCGCCTGCCGCTCGTGCTGCCCTGGACGCTCGCCATGCTCGCGCTGGCCGTGCTGCTGTCGACGCGTGACGGGCCGCTGTCCGAACCGGCGACCGATCCCGCCTTCCAGCTCGAAGCCCCGGCCGAAGTCCTGCGCGGCACCTGGCTGCGCGAGTACACCGAAGACGGTGCCACGGTGCGCCGCATCCTCGTGCTGGAACCCTCCGGCGCCTTCCGCGAAACGGCCAGGGTCGCCGGCGCGAAGGGCGAGCTCGCCGAGTTCGTCCACGAAGGCACCTGGCTGTACGACGGCACCAACCTCAAGCGCAAGTACACCTCCATGAACGGCAAGCCGCCGTCGCGCCTGAACGTGCC